>NZ_CP045997.1:5017283-5317283 GCF_010233585.1 Spirosoma endbachense | reverse complement strand
CCGGCGCAATTTTAGCGAGTCAAAATCTGTTGGATTAAAGCAATAGATTTGGGTTTGCATAGCGTTCGACACCATGGAAGCAACAACGTTAGTACCTGCCGAAAAACAACGATATCAAAAACATCTGAACCTACCAGAAATGGGTATGGCAGGCCAGCTTAGGCTCAAAAACAGCCGGGTGCTGGTCGTTGGTGCGGGAGGCCTGGGCTGCCCTGTGCTGCTTTATCTGACAGCGGCTGGTGTTGGCACTATCGGCGTTATCGATCCCGATGTAGTAGACCTCAGCAACCTTCAGCGGCAAGTGCTCTACACGACCGATGAAGTTGGTAAACCAAAAGCTAAAATCGCCGTTAGCCATCTAAATCGGCTCAATCCCGATATTTCTTTCGATACCTATACAGCGGCTCTTGAGATCAGTAATGCCCGAGGTATTATTGAAGGTTATGATATCGTTGTTGACTGCACCGATAATTTTAAAGTTCGGTATCTTGTTAACGACATTTGTGTAACACTGGGCAAGCCATTCGTTTATGGGGCGATTCATCGCTTCGAAGGGCAGGTAGCCGTACTCAACGCCGATCTGGGCAATGGCCAGCGAGGCCCAACGTATCGGTGCCTGTTTCCTGAATACCCCAACGACATTGAGATTCCTAACTGCAACGATACGGGTGTACTCGGAGTATTGCCAGGTGTTATTGGAACGTATCAGGCAAATGAAGTAATCAAACTTATTACCGGCATTGGGCAATCGCTAAGCGAACACCTGCTGATGGTCGATCTGCTGACAATGAATCAACAGCGAATCAAAACCAAACGCCGTGCCGATGCTGACGACCTTGCCCGACAGGGTCTGGCATCTGGATACCGACCAACGCCCGCCGTTGCGACCGGCCCCCAGAAAATCACCGCTCATGAATTAGCCGAACGGCTTGCTCTGGGTGAGGATATATTTTTGCTGGATGTTCGCGAACGACCCGAATATGACCTCTGTCACCTCGAAGGATCAGTACTTATCCCGGTTGGCATGATTCCCAATAACCGAAAACGCATTCCTACCGATCGGCCCGTTGTCGTGTATTGTCATCATGGAATCCGCTCGGCCAATGTCATCAACTACCTCTATGCACAGGGCGGATTAACGAATCTGTATAACCTTGAGGGTGGTATTAATGCCTGGGCGCGGGATATTGAACCCGAAATGGCAATCTATTAACGTCCAATCAAGTTCAAAAAATAAAGCCATAGCCTAGTGCTATGGCTTTATTTTTTGAACGTCAGGTTACAAGTTGAGCCGGAACCAACCCCTAACTGCGGTTGTTTCGTGAGTGCCGTTGGTAAGCGTCGGTATTTGTCGCCCCAACCGGCATTATCTTACCAATCATGTTTATCAACGTCCTTAAATCCAAGCTCCATCGCGTTAAAGTCACGCAGGCGGAGTTAAATTATGTCGGCAGCATCACTATTGATGAAGATCTTATGGATGCCGCCGGATTGTTCGAGAATGAGCAAGTGCATATTGTCAATAACAATAACGGTGAACGACTTATCACCTACGTCATTAAAGGCGAACGGGGTTCGGGAACGATCTGTCTGAATGGAGCCGCAGCGCGTAAAGCGCAGGTTGGCGATATCATTATCATTATTGCCTACGCAATGATGACGCCCGATGAAGCCAGGTCCTATAAACCAACCGTAATCTTTCCGGATAATAATAACCGACTGGTGAAAGACTAGCCTTTTACGCACCGTTAACATCCATTTCCGTGAAACTCCGTTACTTTGTAGCGGAGTTTTTCGTGTAACGCGGCCAAAAAGTCGCCCTGTATTTGCCATAAGCGCGGTCTTCGAGCCGCGTTACCATCCTATGAATCTCAAAAACGTACTAAAATACGCCATCTCATTAGCAATCGCCGGAGGATTACTCTGGTTTACATTTCAGCAAAGCCATCTTGATGTTGCTGATTTATGGCGCAAACTAAGCGCTGCTGATTTCCGATGGATATTCGTGTCGGCGGCCCTGACGCTTGTAGCACACTGGAGTCGGGCTGAACGCTGGCGGACATTACTGGAACCCGTTGTTCCGCAACGACCAACCTCACTCGATGCAACAGTAAGCGTTCTGACCGGTTATTTAGCGAATATGGCCCTTCCGCGCGCTGGCGAGGTGGCTCGTTGCGGAACGCTCTATCGGCTTTCAGGCGTACCGGTCAACGTTAGTTTTGGTACTGTAGTCGCCGAACGTTTGTTCGACGTATTGATGCTTCTTCTCTTGCTGGCAGCCACATTCGTACTTGAATTTGACCGGCTAAGTCAGTTCTTTATGGAATTTTTAGGTGGCAAGCTTCCCAAAGGATCAAGTGGTTCGAGTATTCTGATGCTGGCAGGAGCGGTATTGCTTGGGCTGGCTTTATTGGGCTGGTTTCTTTTCAATCGCTACCGGGAAGCCCTGGGCAAACACCCGGTCTATCAGAAAGTAAGCGGCTTTCTATCCGGTTTACTCGAAGGATTATTGAGCGTTCGCAAATTACGCAGGCCCGGTGCTTTCTTATTTCACACGCTGCTCATCTGGACGATGTATTACCTTATGTCGTACACGCTCTTCTTTGCTATGCCCGCCACTGCCAATCTTGGTCCGCTGGCTGGATTGACAATTTTAGTGGTCGGATCGCTTGGTATGGCAGCACCCACACCAGGAGGTATAGGCTCGTTTCACCTATTGGTGGGGCAGGTTGCACTACTCTATGACCTGACCAGTCAGGATGGGCAGGTGCTGGCCACGTTCATACATGGCGTTTCAACCCTAATGATTATTATACTGGGTATCCTGAGCCTGCTGGTCGTACTGTTACGCCGTAACAAAATGACGGAAATAGCAGATGTTCTGGATGATCCTAAAGCGATAAAACTATAGTAGCGCGTTCGCGTAACATTTCTTTACATGACTGAATCCAAAATCCTCTCACGCGAACAGGCTATTCAACAAGCCGATCAATGGCGGGCAGCAGGGCAGAAAATCGTTTTCACGAACGGTTGCTTCGATATTGTTCATCTGGGTCATATAGATTACCTTGAGAAAGCCCGCAACCTGGGTGATCGCATGGTTCTGGGACTCAATACAGATGACTCTGTTAGTTGTATTAAAGGCCCTTTACGCCCGGTTGTCAACGAGTATGCCCGTGCCCGGTTGATGGCCGCCCTCGAATTTGTAGATGCTGTAACACTTTTTGGCGAGCAAACTCCGCTCGAACTGATCGAAGCCATTAAGCCAGACATTCTTGTAAAAGGCGATGATTATTCGGTTGCCAACATTGTTGGAGCCGACTTTGTGTTGGGCAGGGGTGGTCGTGTTGAAACGGTTGCTCTTGTGCCAGGCTATTCAACGACAAAACTCATCGAACGTATCAAACAGAGTTTCTAGCCGGGCGCATACGAGTATTTTTTTTCCACTGTCCAAGAAAAATACTTAGCACTTAAATTCCCGTAATTCATTCACTATCAGGCAGGAGCTGGCAAAATGCCAGCTCTTTTTTTACATTAAAATAACCTTAATCTATATAACCAGTAGAAATTCACAAATAGATTTTTTATTTTAGTCCCTCGTTACCCCTACTCACCGACATACAATCTGCAAATCCGTAATTTTTGCTTGTATCACCTTGTAAACCAATCGTGAACGAATGTCTTTGTTACTGCGCCGAAATCGCCTTTGGGCATTAAGCCTTTTTTTCCTTTGTGTTTGGCCTGCATCAGGTAAATCATCCACAGAGAATACAGCCGATCAGATTCTGGGGCGCTGGCTGTTTCCTGGGCGAGGCTCGACGGTCGAGCTGTATCGTGTCGGTGATCGCTACTTTGGCCGCATCTCTGAAGTCAGTCCAACGGGTAAACAACAGTTTGGTATAACCAAAAACCAACTCCTGATCAGTAATCTGATATTCGACGGTTCTGGCTGGTCGGGCGGGGAGTTGATTCACCCAAAAACGGGGAGCCATTTTAATATTGAAGTCAAAATGGTGGATTCACAAACATTAACCGCAACTGTTTACAAAGGCTGGCGCTGGCTTCATAAAGAATATATCATGACGCGAAAGCCTTTATAATTAGACGGCTACTGACCCACATACACTCTTGCTGTTCCTAAACCTTTGCAACGGCCAGCCGACTGTCGGCTGGCCGTTGGTATTTACAGCTTGCCAACGGACCGTAGACTTGATAAATGGTTGCAATTGTGGAGACATTTCAGTAAAACTATTGTTTTATAGGAGACGGACCGGTAAGTTACCCGTTCGCATACGTATAAACCTAACCAAAAAACGATGATTTCCCCTTGGTTGTTAATGATTCTTATCTTCGGTATCAGCCTTTTTGTGAGCTGGCGCCTGAAGAGTAAGTTTAATGAATATTCTCAGATTGGCTTAAGCAATGGCCTTAGCGGTGCCGAAATTGCACAGCGGATGCTTCAGGAAAATGGCATTTATGATGTGCGTGTCGTTTCGACGGAAGGCATGCTTACCGATAATTATAACCCACAGGAAAAGACCGTTAACCTGAGTAATGATGTCTATTATGGCCGTAGTGTGGCAGCCGCAGCGGTAGCCGCACACGAATGCGGTCACGCAGTTCAACATAAACTCGCTTACGCTCCGTTGCAATTACGATCGGCGCTGGTTCCTGTTTTATCCGTTTCTTCGCGCTATTTGCAGTGGGTTATTCTGCTCGGCATTCTTATGCTCCAGACAACGCCTATTCCATTGGCTATCGGTGTTGGCTTATTTGCCCTCACAACGATATTCAGTTTCGTGACGCTACCCGTTGAGTTCGACGCCAGCCGTCGGGCGTTGGCCTGGATTCAGGATCGGGGCGTCGTAAACCAGCGCGAATATGGCTTTGCCAAAGATGCGCTCTGGTGGGCAGCCATGACATATGTTGTAGCGGCCTTAGGTTCGCTGGCAACCTTGCTCTATTACGCGAGCTTACTGTCGGGTGGTCGACGTAGCGACTAATCTTATTGAGTACTTACTATAGAAAGGGGTAATTGGGAGCCATACGGTCTCTCAATTACCCCTTTCTAATTTTCAGCTCAGGTACTTAATCGCTATTCACCTGATCATCATCGCTTCATAACCTGATTGAACCCGCTCTTCAGTCGGTGCCGAACGGTCAATTAACATCCCTGCAACGGCCACAGCAAGCGCAATAACAAGAGCGGGCCAGAAGCCAGTGATGGTAAAACTGTCTAAAAAGCTATCGATAAGTTTTAGTAAAATAGCCGTTACGACGATACGAATAATGCCAGTCAGGAGGAAGAAGGTTACTAAATTAAGTGGGAAGCGAATAATCCAGCCGATAAAAAAATTGAGCAATCCCAGCAATACAGCAATCAGCAGCGCTGTTCCAAAATTCTTCACATCGACCTGTGGCATGAGGTAAGCCAATCCAAAAATTACGGCCGCGTCTAACAGTAAATGCAATATAAGGTTCATAGATAAACGTTTAGATGGTTTTCTGAACAACTGTTTCCGGACAGGGTTGTTTGAAAGATCGTATCACCCCTAAGAGCATGTACCGTCTCTGGCTATTCTCCTTACTCTCCTTATTGGCTTGCAGACCTGGCTCTTCACAGCAGCAAACATCCGCTCAGACTGCCGATAGCACCCGCTATTACCAATACCAGCAAGCCACCCGCGATGGAATTGGCAAACGATACATGGGCCGGGAGATTGCGCAGGTTATGGGCCATCTTGGTGCATCATGGCTTGAACGACCCGAGCGGGAACGGGAAGAACGAACCGATTTATTACTCAAGGCGCTCAATCTCAAACCAACTGATGTTGTTGCCGATATTGGGGCCGGAACGGGTTTCTTTACCTTTCTGATGGCTCCCGAATTACCGAAAGGCCGTGTGCTGGCGGTTGACATTCAACCCGAAATGATTCAATACCTAAACGAAGGCAAAACGAAGCGAAACATCAGTAACATTCAGCCGGTGCTTGGTACGGAGTCAGACCCAAAATTACCCGCGAATACCGTCGATCTGGTCATCATGATCGATGCGTACCACGAATTTTCGTACCCACGGGAGATGATGGACCACATTGTATCATCGTTAAAACCGAGTGGGCGTGTTGTGCTGGTTGAATATCGCGCCGAAGATCCGAATGTGCCCATAAAAGCACTGCACAAGCTAAGTGTAGCCCAGGCCACCAAAGAAATGAAAGCGGTTGGTTTACGATTGCTAAAAAACGATAGCCGCTTACCGCAACAGCACATTATGTTTTTCGGAAAATAGCGCCCCTACCTTTTCTATTTCCACCACGTCGCCCGGTACTATCCTTGCCATTAAGAGACCGTCAAGTTGGAGGAATAAGGTTGTTGCACACAATTCAAATCTGCTAAACGGCTTTCTAATAAACAGCTTCTAAAGATGTGCTGTATAAGCATTCGTACGTTAGGTTTTTCTAAGAATGATCTGGCTAACCCCTAGCCGATTAACCTAAAATAAGCCGACCAGGACTACCCTAAGCAAACTTATTCGACAACCCGGCTACTTTCTTTAATTACACTAAACACCTCATAAGCTCCTTGATTTTCATTGTGATTTTCATTGTGATTTTCATTTATATAAAAGAATACGTATAAATATTTATAATATAAAATATAGTATATAAATTCTATATATAATATAAGATTTTATAAATTAAATAATATTCATCTCTATTTGGGTGATTTCATCCGGCGAAATGGTGATTTCAGCCAAAATCACATAAAAAAATGATACCTCTGTCACCTGACAGGGTCTAAAATGGCAAAAGTCCTAAGCCTGTTTGGAGACCAGACGTGGGGCTTTGAGCAAGTTCAATGTTTTATTATTAAATCAGTTAAAAATATGGGAAAGAAAATTAATTCAAAGCTCTCGCTTTTTAGGCGACTACTAACTGCGATTCTACTTCTAGCTGTTGTTTCTTGCTCAAAAGAGCCAGGGGCACTGCTCAAGCCAAGCATTAATGGTCTAACAGTAGATAAGGCTCGTAGTTGGTTTGCGTAACATTCACTTTATAAATCAGGAGCACGGGTAAAAACAAAGAGATTTGATGGCCTTGTTCCAATTTGGGAAAAGGCTCAGGAAGGACAGACGAAGCAGGGAGAACGATTTGTTGAAATTCCGCTTAGGTCGTCAAGAAATAAAAAATGGTTATATAATATAGGGGCGAAGAATGGACAGCAAAATGAAACTATGCTATTAACGCCTGACAATCTATCGTTAGTCATCTATATTAAAGATGGGCAGATACAGGAGCAAGTAAAGAAGGTCCAGCCTGATGAAGAGTATTTGCGTATTTACAATGGAAGAATTTGGAAAAACAATTTTTCAGGTAGGGTATTTTTATGGAATTGGTTGGGAGAACTGTTGGGGGGTAGCTATTATAAAGATGGATTAAAAGTAGCTACAATCAAGCCTATCACATCTTCCTCTAATAGCAATGCACGTGCTGCCATGTTCTGTAATACGCACACTACTTGTTATTGGTCGTCATTTTGTTATGGAGATTGGGGTTCTCCAACTTCCTACGGTACAAGTACTAATTCACTAGGACCGAATTGTAGCGCACCAAACTATGGACATGGATCTACTGATGATTATTACTGTTCTAACTGGGAACTTGTAGACACAGATAGCTATGAAGAATGCTATGATGATAATCCGCCAAGCCCTGGAGAAGGTACAGGACCGACCGAGCCAACAACTCCAGGGAGTAATAATGTAGTCGATATAAACATAGTAAATTTAAAGACCCCATGCATGGTTAGTGCCTATAACTCTTTGATTGATGCACAACTAAAATCTAACGTGTTAGGTATAATACAAGGGTTTGCTCAATCGAAAGACGTTACTATTGATTTGATTGACAAAGATCTTGGCGACCCTAATATTGATGGAGAAACCCGTGTTACAAATGCGGCTTATAAGGTATATGAAATTACGTTGAATACAGGTGCACTAGCTAATTCGAGCAAAGATTATATAGAAGCGACGATTATCTACGAAATGCTACATGTTTATCTTCCAGCTAATGATGGAGAAACAGATCATGAAATAATGGCGGAAAAATACGTTAAGCCGATGGCTTTTACGCTAAAAGCTGCTGGCTATGCACTGACCTATGATGATGCTATTGATTTGTCCTGGGGAGGGTTACAAAAAACGAAAGCCTGGAAGCAGCTGGTAGATATAGACCGGGTGTCAGGCACCAATGTGACAGGTAAAATACTACAGACAAGCGTTAACTATAAAAATAACACAGGTTATGGAGCTAGGTGTAACTAGGGTATTTGTATTAATACTCATGCTGGCGACTACCACTAATGCAATAGGGCAGTCAGTCAAGGGAGTACCGACTCCCCCGACACTGAAGAGTGGAGAGCCTTTTTTAAAGTCTATTCGCTTAACGTGTGCAGAGAAACCTAACATCTTCAGAACGGTCTCTATCAAGTTTAAAGTGTCCTCTGAAGGAAATTTGGATACGCTAGTTGTTTCCGATAATACGCCCTCAGAGTTGGCTATATCCATTCGAGAACAGCTAAACCGATTAAATGGACAGTGGAAGAGCCAGTATCTAGATGGGCATCCAGCTGCCAGCAAATGGGTAATAATTCGATTTTATATTACGGGGTACAAAGAGGACTCCAATGAGTGTTTGAATAAGCAAGAAGCTGACTTTATAGCTGCTTATAAAAGAGAAGCTGACTTAGTTGATTGTTCAGTTGATCTAGAACATCCTATGAGGTGTAAAACTGCTTACCTAGAAGGGCATGATTATTTTCTATATCCACCTTGGTTATCGAGAGTTGAACGTTAACCTGGATAAGTAAAGGTCCGTATTATTTCCTTATTGCGATCATAGTTACAATAAGGAAATAATACGTTCCGCAATTGATTTATCAAATCGTTTATTAGCTTACCATTGCTTTCACTGGCTTACCACTTTGTTTGGGAAAGGTGGAATTCACTCCACAAATGAACTATTCCCCGGTTATAGATTTTTTTCCTTTGGCTGTTTTAGGTTTATGTCGCCCTGCACCCTAAATCAATAAGGTGCCTTTAATTGCAAACCCATCGGACCTGTTCGGCGAATATCCTCATAATCAAAGGAATATTAATCACTTTTTAAGGGGAAACAGGCCAAACTCTAAGCCGGATTTAATTCTGAGTACTGCTTTCTGTGCGTCATTTGTGACACTACATTCTAGTGTTATGTCCATTCAAATCGCCAGGTCTAAATCTGGTTTATTGAATTGATCAGGCATCTAAACTGGTCTTTGCTGATTTTAGGCAGATGCGCATGAAACTTTTACTTATCGATAGCGAGGTATCCCAGGCCGACTGGATACGTCGGCGGCTGGAAATTGAGAACAATCAGGTTATGGTTAGCCCAGACTGGCATACGGGCTGGATGATGGCTCACCAGTCTCATTATGACATCGTACTGTTGGCCATGAACCTCCAGGACAGTGTCCAGTTAAGTTCATTTTATTTATGGGCTGTCGAAACGCATGATGTGCCGCTATTATTAATTATTTCTCCCGATACGCCTGCCAATAAAGCATGGGTACTGGAATCAGGAGCGGATGATTGTGTTGGCAATTCGGTAGATATTCGGGAATTAATGGCCCGGTTGTATGCACTTTACCGGCGTAAAGCCGGGCACTTTACAACACGATCAGAACTCAGCATTGACGATCTTAACGTTAATTTATCCGAGAAATCAGTATACCGGGCTGGCAAACGCATTAATTTACTCCCTCGTGAATACTACCTGCTGGTATTTCTGATGGAAAATAAGGGACGCGTTATCTCTAAAAAAGAAATCCTTGAAACGGTATGGAATGCCGCCGATGCGATTCGCCCGAATACAGTTGAAGTATATATCAATTATCTGCGGAATAAAATCGACCGCCCGTCAACCACCAAGCTTATTCATACCGTAGTCGGTATGGGTTATGTTATCCGGATTCCGGACGACGTGTAATAAATTCGTTTTCGGCTTTGGTAAATCGCGATTCCGAATCTGGCGAAAATCTGATCGTAAACGGGTGTACAATAAGGAAGCAAAGGTTCTATTGCGGCAGAAAACGCCTTACCTTTGCCGCATGAATACGATCCTGCATCAGCGTCTTAACACAATACCATCTCCCTGCTTCATCCTCGAAGAAGCAAAACTCCGCCGAAATCTACAACTCATCGACTCTGTTCAGAAGGCCGCCGGTGTAACGATCATTCTGGCTCTGAAAGGCTTTTCCATGTACAGCGTGTTTCCGTTGGTACGCGAATACCTGAGTGGAGCCACGGCCAGTTCGCTTAATGAGATCAAGCTGGTGAACGATTACATGGGCGTAAAGGCGCATACCTATATACCCGCTTACCGCGACGACGAATTCGATGAAGTTGTTGAACGCAGCAGCCATCTGACATTCAACTCGTGGAACCAATGGGAACGCTTCAAAGACCGGGCTATTGGCCGTGTTTCGTGCGGAATACGCGTTAATCCACAGTATTCGGAGGTTGCTACCGATATGTATAATCCGTGTGTACCCGGCTCCCGCCTGGGGGCAACGCGCGACCAGCTCCCCGATCAATTACCCGAAGGGCTGGAAGGTATTCATTTTCATACCCTTTGCGAAAATGACTCGTTTACCCTCGAACGTACCCTCGATGCGCTTGAAAGTCGATTCGGCGATTTGCTTCATCAGGCAAAGTGGGTCAACTTCGGCGGGGGCCATCTGATGACGCGCGAAGGCTACGACACCAACCACCTGATTGGGCTACTCACTGCTTTCCGGCAGAAATATAATGTTGACGTACTTTTAGAGCCAGGTTCGGCCATCGCCTGGCAGACAGGAGTTCTGGTGTCAACGGTACTCGATATCATTGATAGCCAGGGTATTCATGTCGCTATTTTAGATACGTCGTTTGCGGCTCATATGCCCGATACGCTCGAAATGCCTTATAAGCCACGTATTATTAATTCCTACCACGAGCCCGTTGACGGAAAACCAACTTACAGACTGGGTGGAATGACCTGTCTGGCTGGTGATTTCATGGGTGATTACTCGTTTGACAAACCGCTGGAAATCGGTGATAATCTTGTCTTCGATGACATGATCCATTACACCATGGTGAAAACCACAACCTTTAACGGCGTGGGTTTACCAAGTATAGGCATCTGGAAAGAGAATGATCAGTTTCAGGTAGTACGCTCCTATGGGTACGATAGCTTTAAGGATCGGCTGAGTTGATCGGTTGGGTCTTAAGCTATTCCCGTACCAGTCTCTATGCCAAAAAACAAAAAACCTGCGCACAATATGGTCCGCAGGTTTTTATCAGACAGCTAAAGGTGTACTGCACAAGGCAATTACGGAAGTAAAACTACGCAACGTTTCCATTAACGGCAACGCAACGGTTCAGTTTATTTCTTCACGAACTCACGGTGGTAGGCCGCCTTGTACAGTTCTTCTTCTGGTAAACTCTTGAAATAGTCATACGTAATCCGTAATCCTTCTGCGCGAGACACTTTCGGCTCCCAGTCCAGAATTGCTTTTGCCTTGGTAATATCAGGCTGACGTTGTTTCGGGTCGTCCTTAGGCAAATCTTTTAATACGAGTTTCTGGCTCGTGCCGGTAAGCTTGATAATCTCTTCGCCAAACTCTTTAATGGTGATTTCCGATGGATTACCAATATTGACCGGATACGGATAGTCACTTAGCAACAGGCGATAAATACCTTCAACCAGATCGTCGACGTAGCAGAACGAGCGTGTCTGGCTACCATCGCCGAATACGGTTAGGTCTTCGCCCCGAAGCGCCTGACCAATGAAAGCAGGCAATACCCGACCGTCGTTCAGGCGCATCCGTGGGCCATAGGTATTGAAAATCCGGACAATGCGCGTCTCCAGCCCATGATAGGTATGATAGGCCATCGTCATTGCCTCCTGGAATCGCTTCGCTTCGTCGTAGACACCACGCGGCCCTACCGGGTTCACATTACCCCAATATTCTTCGTTTTGTGGGTGAACCGTTGGGTCTCCATACACTTCCGATGTTGACGCGATCAGCACACGAGCGCCTTTTACCCGCGCCAGGCCCAGGCAATTATGGATTCCCAGTGAACCTACTTTCAGGGTCTGAATCGGAATCTTGAGGTAATCGATCGGGCTGGCTGGCGAAGCAAAATGCAGGATATAATCCAACTCACCGGGAACATGAATGAATTTGGATACATCGTGATGGTAGAACTCAAAATTCGGCAGGTGGAACAGGTGTTCGATGTTACGAATGTCGCCGGTAATAAGGTTGTCCATCGCGATGACATGATAGCCTTCCTTGATGAACCGATCACACAAATGCGATCCTAAAAATCCGGCTCCGCCGGTAATTAAAACACGCTTCATTCAATATAGGGTTTGTGGTAAATTAAACACAGAGACACAAAGTTACAGCGTTTTATGGCTGTACTCTTTGTGTCTCTGTGTTTAAAACTACGCTTTTTGTTCGACTGGGGCCAGAACGGCTTCCCGGCCAACGCTAATGTATGTATAGTTCAACTCGCGCATTTGATCGAGTTCATACACGTTTCGACCGTCAAAGATAACCTTGTTCTTCAACAGCAGATTCATCTTATCGAAATCTGGCGTACGGAACAGCGGCCATTCAGTAATAATCATAAGTGCGTCGGCATCGTCTAATGCGGCATATTGTGTATGTGCGTACGAAACGGCATTACCAATCTGATTCCGCACATTTTCCATCGCTTCGGGGTCATATACCGTTACTTTAGCACCTGCTTCGATCAGGGCTTTGATGTTATCCAATGCGGGCGCTTCGCGGATATCATCGGTATAAGGTTTAAAAGCAAGTCCCCAGACAGCAATGGTTTTACCCGTCAGATCTCCACCGAAGTAGTCTAAAATCAGGGGCATCAGTTTCGTTTTCTGTGTATAGTTAACCTCCATTACTGATTTCAATACTCTGAAATCATAATCGAAATCCTGCGCTGTTTTCGCCAGTGCCTGTACATCTTTGGGGAAACAGCTTCCACCATATCCAATACCGGCAAACAGGAATCGCTTCCCAATCCGGCTATCGGTACCAATACCGCGACGAATGTCATCTACATTAGCGCCAGCCCGTTCACAGAGATTGGCAATCTCGTTCATGAACGTGATTTTCGTAGCAAGAAACGCATTGGCTGCATATTTAGTCATTTCAGCCGAACGCTCGTCCATGAAAATAATGGGGTTCCCCTGACGTACCAGGGGCGCGTAGAGTCGATTCATGACGCCTTTCGCCCGCTCTGATTTTGTACCGATCACAACCCGGTCAGGTTTCATGAAATCTTCAACGGCTACACCTTCGCGCAAAAACTCAGGGTTAGACACTACATCGAAATCTACCTTCGCATTATCGGCAATGTGAGCGTGCACTTTTTCAGCAGTACCGACTGGAACTGTGCTCTTATCGACAATAACCGCGTATTGGCTTAGAATAGGACCCAGATCACTGGCTACCTTCAAAATATATTTCAGGTCAGCAGAGCCATCTTCACCCGGAGGAGTCGGCAGCGCCAAAAAGATTACTTCAGCCCCTTTAATTCCTTCTTCCAGGTTCGTCGTGAACGACAAACGGCCCTGTTCTACATTTCGATGGAAGAGTACATCCAGGCCAGGCTCATAAATCGGCATAATGCCATTATTAAGCTTTTCTACTTTGCGTACGTCGATATCAACGCATGTTACCTGGTTGCCGGTCTCAGCGAAACACGTCCCCGTGACAAGGCCTACATATCCAGTTCCTACAACTGCCAGTTTCATATAAAAATGTCAAAGTAAAATTTGCGAACGATTACGGTATATATTACGGACGCTTAAGTCGGCCCGATGTCACAAAAATAGGAGTTTTTTAATAACTGCCTAGCCCTAAAGTGTAATTATGACTTATCGGTAAACAATTCGTCACCTACCAAATGCACTGAACATTAACTCTGGTAGCCTCGTAACAAATATACGATTTAACTTTATTATAACTCAAAAAATTTAAAAATAGCGTAATTGGTAACATAATAAACTATGGACCTTATTTTGCTAGTTAATATTGCCTAGAAAGTGTCCAGTAAAAAACCATTGGAGTTTCAATAGAATTTAGCGATATTTCTATTCGATCACTTCATCGAGTCACACCCTTATATGACCAACGAAATTGTAGAAAATCAAGAATTAATAGCCCAATCGGTTCGGGATTTGAGTGAACGCTTGATTCGCCCAAACGTGCGCCAATGGGATGAAGAGCAACATTTTCCTGCCAGCTTATTTAAACAGTTGGGTGATCATGGCCTCATGGGAATGCTGGTACCCACAGCCTATGGCGGAACAGGTTTAGGGTACCGCGAATATGTAACAGCTATTGTGGAGCTTTCCCGCGTGGATGGTGCCGTAGGGCTGTCAATGGCTGCCCACAATTCGTTGTGCACAAACCATATTTTATTATTCGGCAACGAAAATCAGAAACAAACATACCTTCCCCGGTTAGCAACTGCAGAGTGGATCGGCGCGTGGGGTCTGACTGAGCCCAATACTGGTTCTGATGCAGGTAATATGCGCACAACGGCTAGTCGTCAGGGCGACGGCTGGATTTTGAATGGAGCCAAGAATTTTATAACGCATGGCAAAAGTGGAAACGTTGCGGTAGTGATCGCCCGAACGGGTGAACCAAACAAACCACACAATGCTACTGCGTTCGTCGTTGAACGGGGTACACCCGGTTTTTCGGGTGGCCGAAAAGAAGATAAAATGGGGATGCGTGCTTCAGAAACGGCCGAAATGCTGTTTCAGGACTGTTACATTCCCGACAGCCAACGGCTAGGTGCAATAGGAGACGGCTTTATCCAGTCATTAAAGGTTCTGGATGGTGGTCGTATTTCAATTGCTGCATTAAGTTTGGGAATAGCTTATGGTGCCTACGATGCTGCTTTAGCCTATGCCAAAGAGCGGGAACAATTCGGGCAGCCCATTGCGAATTTTCAAGGGATCAGCTTTAAACTGGCCGATATGGCCACCGATATTGAAGCGGCAAAATTATTGACCTACCAGGCAGCCGATTTGAAAGATGCCGGCAAACCCGTAACGAAAGAATCGGCGATGGCTAAACTGTTTGCTTCAGAAACCGCCGTTCGGGTGGCTAATGAAGCGGTTCAAATTTTTGGTGGTTATGGCTATACAAAGGATTTTCCGGCGGAGAAGTTTTACCGGGATGCCAAGCTTTGTACGATTGGAGAAGGAACGAGCGAAATCCAGAAAGTGGTCATTTCGCGACAAATACTCAAATAAGTTGAACCGCACAGGCAACCCTGTGCGGTTCAGAAATTTACACGGTTCGGCGTGAGCCTTTAATCAGAGCGGCAATACCCAGAATGATGACGGCACCAACAAATGAGGTTAGAATCTGATCTACTACACCACCAGCTCTACCAAATATCCAGCCGCCTACAAAACCACCGGCAATACCCAGCAGAATTTCAATGACGAGCGAAAACGAAAAGCGCTTAAATACAAGATCGGCGAGCCATCCGGCAACCGCACCTACTAATATTGAAACTAGGATTCCCATGATTATTAACTGTTGAGTGAAAAATCTATTACAAAAACAGATACATAACCGTCGTCACCTGAACTTTGTTTAAGGCTGAATACCAATTACAACCAACATTCGTCCGGTTTGGCCTTGCTCTGCGCGATAGGAAAAATAATCATCGTTATTTAACACAGTCGAAAAAGTCGATATGCCGATTTGGGCCGGTGGAACCCCATAATCAACGAGCTGCTGTCTGTTAGCAGCTTTCAGATTGATACAATCTTTTAAGGTACTGGAATCTTTCTGCTTAAAGGCCATCGCAAACTGTTCGGCTACTTCAGGCCCAACCTCAAATGAATTTTCGTCGATACAGGTCCCGATATAGGCATAGCATTGATCAGCGACTGTTCCGAACTGCTGCTGCATCGTCGCCAATGTTTTGGTAACAATTTCGCCTGCTGTTCCGCGCCATCCTGCATGAATGGCAGCTACGGCCTGGTTCGCTTTGTCATAAATTAAGATTGGAACACAATCGGCAACAGTGACGCCAACAAATAAACCTGGTTTATCGGTGATGAGTGCATCATAGCCGTCAAAACGGCCACCTTCCGTAGCATATAGAATAGCCGTTCCGTGAACCTGATGCGACGATGCAAAGTGGCTTTCTGATTCCTCTACACCCAGGGCACTGAAGAAACGACGGCGATTTTCAATCACATTACCTGGCTCATCGGATGTGTTTATGCCCAGATTGAGCGACGAAAACGGAGCAGGACTGACTCCTCCATGTCGGGTACTTTCGGCTGCGATTAACCGGTTAAAGTCAGATAATATAGCAGGAATGCGATAGAGAGACATTATATCTAAAAAGTGTTTCAGGCGTCGTAGCTGTCATTGGCCATAACAAAATTGCGCTCAAATCCCCATCTATCCTAAAGACCGTTTCCTCAACCGCCCCCATTTTTCCGCCATTCATCAAGTTGGCAAACCGCTCCGGTAGTTTGTAATGCATAGTACCATCTATCACCTATACCTTTGGATCATCAATCGGGAATAACCCGGCTAGATTTTAAAACGGAAATAAAAAAACTAACATATCATGAAAACGTTCATCAAACCTCTGCTTCTTACTCTTTCACTGGGTATTCTTACATCATTGACTTCTTTTTCTGAAGCGAAACCAATCGGTCGTCCAACCAGCGCAGTAGCCTACAAAGCGGGCGTTTACACAACCGTTAACGGCAAATTGAACATTGCTCTTGACAAAGAAACCGGCGGCACCGTCGACATTCGCCTGAAAAATTCTCAGGGTGTAGTTTTATACAGTCAGCACCTGAATAAAAACGAAAGTCAGTACCGCACTCGCCTGAATCTGAGCGACCTTCCAGATGGCGTATATCAGGTAGAAATCACGAACGGCGTTGAAACGACAACGCACAACATCACACTCTCGACTCAACAGCCTAGCGCACCAAGCCGAGTAGTTGCCTTAAACTAACAACTAAGATTCATTTTTCGACAAGACCTCAACTGGCTACCAGTTGAGGTCTTGTCATTTCCGATCCATCCATAAAGCGTCTGGAACAGGCTATCAAGCTTTCAAGCAGAGCAATTGATCGGCAACTGGTTTTAGTGGATGTGACATAGCCACTGCACCGTTTTAACCATAGGAATTAGTGCTTCTTTGCCAATAATATAAACGCTTAAGCCTAGTACAGACCATCCAAAAAGCATTCGGGTTCTAAGACCCGAAACAAACCTCGATACATACGAACCTACCAGAATGCCCAGCACGGCCAAGCTGGTAAAAACCAACAGAAATGGCCAGTTAAACCGCTCCATTGTCGTGTCGCTCAGGAAACCGGTAAATGAATTGACAGCTATAATTAACAATGACGTACCAACTGCTTTTTTCATTGGCAACCGCATCAGTATTACTAAAGCTGGTATAATCAAAAAGCCACCGCCAATACCTGCCAGCCCAGTCAAACTACCTGCCAATATACCGGTCAGGATCGTTAATGAGTCGCGATATTGGGGTAGGACTGCTCCGTTATTCTCCTGGCTTCTTTCTCCTTTGATCATCGAAAAAGAAGCGACCAGCATGATAAAGGCAAAAAAAAGAAGAAAGGCGAGTGCTTTACTCAGTCGAAATGATTCGTGGACAAAAATTGGGTCAGGAATAGTCGGAATAACGTATCGACGGATCACAAATACGACGCCGGATGATGGAATCGAAAACAGCAGGGCAATCCGGTAGTGAATTTGTTCGTGGATGTAATTAACCGTTCCAATAAGCGCGGTTGTGCCTACTACAAACAGCGAATAAGCCGTTGAAAGTATAGGATCAATGCCCAATAAATACACTAGCACGGGTATGGTTAACATACTTCCTCCTCCTCCCATAAGGCCCAGGCAAAAACCTATGAGCACCGAACAAAAGAAGCCAAGTTCCTGCATGATTATTATCGTTCATCTTTTGTTGTCATTCGACTATTACTGACCTACTACTGGCCACTTTTACATCAGCCGGCAAAAATGTAAGCACATCCTTTCTCCTGCGCCCGACCGAGCGCCCACACGCCAGAGGGAACGGGCTGAATGCCGGGCAGTAAACCCGAGAGCCAGTCTTTTTTCACATCGTCTGGCTTTTGATTAATGCCCTGAGCAACAGCCGCACTGTAAACAGACATGGCTGCTTCGCAGACGCAGAACTTTACACCACTGGCTTGCAGTTCGTTGATGCCAATCGCTACATTACCTATGCCCGGAAATTTATAGTCACCTGCCTTGGGTTTCCAAAACGGATTACGAGTTGCGGGCTTATTCGTAGCCGGATCGTCGGCTTTGAAAACGTCGCCAAATTTGTATTTCTCCCATAAACGGTCTTCAAACGCATACGGAATCGCATCGTGACGGAGCACAACCACGACACTATTTTCTGCTTCAGGAGTGCCCGTAGCCCCATTAGTCAGTAGAAACACCCGTGGCCAGGCAAAAGGGAAAAGACCATGAGGTCGAGTTGCATCAAAAACGACCTTGTGTTTGCCCTTAATGTCGTTAAACCAGGCATCGGCGCTATCTACACTATTTTCCAGTACAGGTTCGAGTCCTGCCTGCGCTGCCTGTGGATTAGCGAATGTGGCCACGCTCAAAGCTGCTACCCCACTGGTTAGTGCGCCCAGAAATTCGCGACGGGGTGTCGATTGATTGTCATTCATTGGTTTCATGAGAAAAGTGGTTATATGTATGGGTAAGGAAAAGATTATGCGTTTTCTGTTTCAGCAGCCCGCGTCAAATTCAGGTAAGACAATAGCCTGATGGTAAAGTGTATACCTTACCATTGGGAGTCTGAGTAGTGTCTTTTTGATAGCTACCCGATTAAAAAATGAATCGCAGGCTTGGCGTAAACTGCCAGAAAGGTCCCTCTAAAAACTTAGTTGTTTTTGGCTCATATACCTTGTTGTTTAAATGGGTTTAAGTCCATTCCCAGGCACGTTGTCGAACATTATACGGGCTTAATGTTCTGATTCACCCGAAACAGATTAGTCGGGTCGTATTTAGCCTTTACTGCCACCAATCGATCGTAGTTATCGCCGTATGTGGCCTTTACACGGTCTTCACCTTCTTCCATCATAAAATTGATGTAAGCACCTCCGGCACCGTATGGGTGTAAATCCTGCCAGTAATTTTTGGCCCAACTGGTGATCAGTGCACCGTTAGCCGGGTCAGGATCAACACCGACGATAACCATTGCCCAGGTAGCGTCCCGATAATTCCAGGCAGTATCCTGATTGCGTACCCGTGCAGCCGCACCATTGATGGGGTATAAATGCATGGTCGAAAGCATGGTTGGGAGTTGGGCAGCATGTTGACAATGAATATCGATTACCTCGTCGCTCAGCTCATTGACATAATCAGCCTTCCAGTACCATTGCATTCCCGGCGGATAAAGCGGATCGAATAGGCCCTGTAATACGGGTACCGGCATTGGTCCGACCAGATCGAGTGCCGGGGTTTTCATTTGACGAATTGGGTCCAGTAGTTTATCAGCGTCTTCAGTGGGGCCACTATAACACCACAGAATACCACACATTTTTTTCAGATGAAGATGTTCTGGAAATGGCGGGCCGGGGGGTACGGTCAGGAATGCAAACCAGCCATTGATCTCATCAGGAGCATCTTTAATGTAGGAACGATACCACTGCATGATCTCTTTAGCATCTTCCAGTTCGTAGAGTATTGGCCCGGCAACGACCGTGCTGATCGGATGGGCATGAAACAGAAAAGAGGTAATAACCCCAAAATTGCCGCCACCGCCCCGAATAGCCCAGAATAAATCCTCGTTTTCACTGGCCGATGCCTTTACGACCCGGCCGTCGGCCAGCACGACAGTAGCCTCCAGCAGATTGTCAATGGTCAACCCGCAATGCCGGGTCAGATAACCAAGACCACCACCGAGCGTAAGACCAGCCAGGCCCGTTGTTCCGTTAATACCCGTTGGTACAGCTAAGCCATAGGGATGTGTTGCGGCATCTAAATCTTTCAATAAACAGCCTCCTTCAGCCCAAACGGTCTGTTTCTCGGCATTAACCTCAATCCGCTTCATGCCTGACAAATCAATTACCAGACCATCATCGCAGACGCCTAATCCCGCTCCATTGTGCCCACCTCCTTTGATTGCCAGCAACAAGCTGGTTTCTCTGGCATAGTTAACCATTGCCACCACATCTTCCACCGTATCACATTGAGCAATCAGGGCTGGATGCTTATCAATCATCCCGTTATAAACCTTACGCGCCACATGGTATTCCGGGTGCTGCGGATCAATGAGTTTCCCCTTCAATTGAGGAATAGCTACTGTTTCCATAATTAGAATAGATTTGGTTTAAGAGTGAAAGCGTATAGAACAGACTAACTAAAGCTCAATTGCTTACGGTATTGCAGGGGTGATTCGCCGAACTGATTCTTAAACACGCGACTAAAGTGCGACCCACTCTCGAAACCACTCTCCCGCACAATATCACTGATACTTTTCTCCGTGGTTCTCAGCAAGATGCCGGCATGCGATAACCGTTTTTGCAGAAGCCACTGAGCAGGCGGTATATTGAACATCCGTTTGAACTCACGCTTGAAGGTGGGCAAACTTTGATGGGCCAATTGAGCAAACTCATGGAGCGATAGATTGTACATAAAATTAGTCTCCATAATCATGTACAACGACGGGCTAGTACGTTTAGCAAGTTTGCCGAGATACCCGACCAATGATTGATTACCAGGTTCGGCCTGAATAGCCAGAAACAATTCCCGAAAACATTGTTCAAGCATCGCTTCAGTCGGTGCCTGCCCATCGGTAAAGTAAGCCAGCATTCGTTGCGCCAACTGGCTAATCAGGTCATTGATTTTTAACTCATTAACCTGATCAAAAAGCGATTCTGGCTCTGATTTCTGATCATAAATCTGTGG
Organism: Spirosoma endbachense; assembly: GCF_010233585.1. Taxonomy (NCBI): domain Bacteria; kingdom Pseudomonadati; phylum Bacteroidota; class Cytophagia; order Cytophagales; family Cytophagaceae; genus Spirosoma; species Spirosoma endbachense. The sequence goes on along the minus strand of NZ_CP045997.1, from coordinate 5,296,196 downwards.
ATAATTTTCAACAAGCTGTTGCAGATAACTGTCCGGTATGTAGAAGTTCATCGACCGCCAGCCTTCATCCAGATAAAGCTCCTGATTATAGGCTCCTGTTTTGAAAAAATAGCAATGTCCCTCCTCCAATAAGTAAGTATTATCAGGTCGATGAATCAACTTTCTGCCTTCTATAACAAAGGAGAGAATATTGTAATGCGTAAACACATCCACCTTCCGAATGGTCTGCGGACAGTAGTAGTATACAAACATCAAATCTTTACAGTTAAACTGTTTGTAAAGCTCTGGCTGGTAGCGCAAAAATTCATACACATTTATCATGGCAATGCAGGATAAGAGCTTGGCCTTTAGTCGAAAAGCCACAGAAAACAGGCAACACATCCATGTCGCCATTTCAGCCAATACAGGTAGAACTGATTAAGCGGTTAGGGTCCGTTCCGTCGGCCCTATACGTTGTTTTCGATAGTGTTGGGGCGAAAGGCCAAATTTGTCTTTGAAGACCCGGCTGAAATGTGAACCATTTTCAAAACCACTGTCAAAAACAATATCACCAATGCTTTTTTCAGTTGTTCTGAGTAGAATCAAGGCATAATCGAGCCGCTTCTGAATGAGCCATTGAGCGGGCGTTGTATTGAATAGGCTTCTGAATTCACGCTTAAAGGAGGCCAAACTACGATTGGCAATCTGAGCGTACTCATTGAGTGACAGATGGTACATGTAATTAGCCTCAAGCACCTCATAAAGCGATATACGAGGGCGATCGGTCAGGCTATTGAGATAGGTGACCAGGGCATAATTATCAGGATTGATAAGCAGGGTAAATAACAATTCCCGAAACCGCTCTTCCAGTACCTCTCCAGTAGGTTCTATTTCCTGTTCAAAGTAGTTTAACAAGGTTTGTACGAAGCCAGTCGTAGTTTCATTGACGGCCAATTCAATAATCGGCTCGGTAGGCTGGTTTGTAATGGGTTTCCCCCGGTAGAATTGCCGAAAACTTCGGATGAGCTGTTGTAAATAGGTATCCGGTATATAGCACGTCAATGCCCGGAAGCCTTCATCCAGATACACTTCCTGAATAAATCCACCTTTTTTGACAAATTCCAGGCTCCCCTTCGCAAATGTCCAGCTCTTTCCCTGCCGGTAAATGCGTTTGCTTCCGCTGACAACAAATGAAAGGTAGCTATGATGCGAAAATATGTCATCCCGGTGTTGCGACTGTGGGCAATCATAGTAGGCAAACAGAAGATCTTTACATGCGAACTGCCTGTAAATATCTGGTTGGTACTTTAAGAAGTCGTATACATTTGTCATAGCTTCGATCGAAAAGTTAACCAACTGACTGATAGAACAAAACTAGACAATATCACGCAAGCTTATTTTGCTGTACGGCTCAATTTATTGCCTGTAAAGGTCAATTTATAGCACGACCAACAAGATAGATCAACTATTCCCCCAGATCCTTTATTTCCTGTACTGACCAGTTAACAACTACCGCTATTTTACGAATCGGCAAATCGGTTGAAAACGCCCAAATCATCAGTAATTGCGGGCATTCGGGAATCAGTCAGGCAGATGGTCTCTGACATCTTTAGAGTTCAGGCCAAAAGAAAATACGCATCCATTCTCATACCCGCCAACATCAGCCGTTCTTTTTTGTTTTATATTCAAGAAATTTTTGACTTGAACCGAGTATCCAGAAGCATCAATATCCGTACTAAACACGAGTAACCAGCTACTAATCTGCATTCAGCTCCGCCAAAGCCCGTTCGAATTAACACGACACAACCTGTTCGACTCCAAGCCAATTGAACCTAATTCATGGTATCCTCCCAGCCTCTGACCTCCTCCACTCCCTGGACTACCGTTGCATCCGATACACCATTCTGGTCAGAACTGGCCCAAACGTTACTTCCTTTTTACGTCAATACCTGCCGTTGGTTTGCGGGTAAAGCCCGGCAGCAAACCGGCTTTTCGGTCCAGACAATACATACATTAACGCTATCCGATGGCGACGTAGCCTATCTGTTAATTCTGGAAGCAACCTATGCCGACGGCATTCCCGAACATTATCTGCTGCCGCTGTCGTTCATGACCGACTCCCTGGTTGATGTGCCCGACAAAGGCCGCATCGGTGAGGCTACTCTTGGCGGTCAATTGGGGCTTCTGATCGATGCCATCTACGACGAACGCTTCCGGCACGCTTTGTTCACCAACATCTATACCAATCAGGTGATAGCGCAATCGGATGGTCAACTGGTTTTTCGTAAAGGCAAAGGGCTGGAAGAAGGCGATGAGAACCTGCGTTCAAGCGTGCTGCCTGTCGATTCGAGTAATTCGGCGATGACCTTCGGCGATAAATATTTTCTTAAACTCTATCGTAAGCTCTTTCAGGAGACCAACCCCGAAGTCGATATGGTGGCCTTTCTGACGGACGAAAGCAACTTCAACCACATTCCGGCCTTTGGCGGAAGCATTAGCTGGCAACAAGCCAATACCAATCCATCGGAGGAACGTTCGGATATTACGCTGGGAATGATGCAGCGTATGGTCCAGAATGACAAAGACTCGTGGATGCAAACCGGCGACTACCTCAACGATTTTCTGTTTGCCGTGCCCCAACGCCTGTTTGCCATTCGGGAAGATGTTTTCGAGAAGGTTGAGTTATTAGGAAAGCGAACCGGCGAAATGCACTGTGCACTCTATAAGCCGGAGGCCAATGAAGCCTTTGCTCCTGAACCATTTACGGATGAGTATCGCGAATTTCTGATTAAACGTTTTGGCGATCTACTTGAGCGTCGATACGCGCTGCTTATCGACAACTATACGAAGCTCGATCCTCAAACGCAGCGATTGGCCTGGGTGTTTATGGAGGCCCGCGAGATGATCGAGACGTTTATTGACGATTTCCGAAACCGTCCGATCGATTCACTACGCATTCGCATTCACGGTGATTACCACCTTGGGCAAGTACTGGCAGCCGCCAATGATTTTGTAGTGATCGACTTCGAGGGAGAACCGGAAAGTAGCATTACCGACCGAAAAATCAAGCACTCCCCCCTCAAAGATGTGGCGGGTATGATCCGGTCTTATCACTACGCGGTTTCGGCCAAACTTTTTAACTCCATAGAAACCGACGCCCTCCATCCCGAACATTTACAACGTGTTTCCGATCGGTGGTTTTATCTCATCCGCGATACGTTTTTAAACTCGTATCTGGATGTTTTCGGGACTCCGCATCCATTATTCAAAAACAACAATGAGGTAAATTTCCTGTTACTGGTTTATCTCCTCGAAAAGGCTGTTTATGAATTGGGCTACGAAATTAGTTACCGCCCCTCCTGGGTTAAAATTCCGCTCAGGGGTATTATCGACGTCGTTCGTGAAATCGAGAAAATTCGCCTGAGCGATGGCGAAAGCGTGCCCAACATACCAATGCTTCAAACAGCTCTGCTACAATCGAAAAGCGAATAGTTTTACAAAGGGTAACCACACATACCCTTTGACGAAGTAAGCCAACCACGCCCCAACACGAACAGTAAAAATTGAAGCATCGATAGATTGTACAGGTGCTTCATGAAGAACGGTAAGGAATTTTTCTAACTTTCCGGCCCTGATCACGTTCAATAACGTAGCTATACTAGTTCCTAAACAATGGCAAAACGCAAAACCACGACGTCACCGTCTACAATTCCACCGGCTGAAATCAAGCAGCCAGAACAGCCTGCCTCTTCGCCACAAAACACCAATGAACCGGTGAAATCGGATATCTATTCCCGTTTTACGGATTTCGATATTTATCTATTTCGGGCAGGGAAACATCAGAAGCTTTACGAAAAATTTGGCTCACACGTCGTTGAGTTTAACGGCGTTGTTGGTACTTATTTCGCAGTTTGGGCACCTTCTGCGCGGTATGTATCTGTGATCGGCAGTTTTAATAGCTGGGACAAAGCTAGTCATCCGCTGAAAGTTCGCTGGGATTCTTCGGGTATCTGGGAAGCATTTATTCCGAACACGGGCCGGGGCGAATCTTACAAATATTTCATTGTTCATGAAGGAGGACGTGAAATTGAAAAAGGCGATCCGTATGCACACTGGTGGGAAACTCCTCCCAAAACAGCTTCATTAGTCTGGGATACTTACTATGAATGGCAGGATCAGGACTGGATGGCGAACCGAAAGGCCAAAAATGCCCTTAATGCCCCTTTTTCGGTCTATGAGGTTCATTTATCCTCCTGGCGACGTGACCCTTCAGATCCAAAACGCGAACTGAGCTACGGCGAAATTGCCAATGCGCTTGTTCCGTATGTACAGGATATGGGCTTCACGCATGTTGAGTTCATGCCGGTTATGCAATACCCTTACGAACCCTCCTGGGGCTATCAGATTACAGGCTACTATGCGCCTAGCAGCCGCTTTGGTACACCGCAGGATTTCATGCATTTGATCGAGCGATTGCACCAGGCGGGCATTGGCGTATTGCTCGACTGGGTTCCCTCCCACTTCCCCGGCGATGCACACGGTCTGTATGAGTTCGATGGGTCACATCTCTACGAACACCCCGATCCACGCAAAGGCTACCATCCCGACTGGAAAAGCTACATTTTCAACTACAGCCGACCAGAGGTTCGTTCTTTTCTGATCTCTAACGCCATTTTCTGGCTCGACCGTTGCCATGCCGATGGGCTGCGGGTCGATGCCGTTGCCTCCATGCTCTACCTGGATTATTCCCGGAATGCCGGAGAATGGGAACCGAACATGTTTGGCGGCCGCGAAAATCTGGAGGCCATTTCGCTCTTTAAAGAAATTAACGAAGCGATTTATCTCAGCTTTCCGGATGTACAGACGGTGGCCGAAGAGTCGACTGCTTTTCCGGGTGTATCGCGCCCCGTTTACACCGGCGGATTGGGTTTTGGCATGAAATGGATGATGGGCTGGATGAACGACACACTACGCTACTTCCAGCGGGATCCGGCTTTTCGCAAATTCCATCAGGACAATCTGACCTTTAGTACAGTCTATGCCTTCACTGAAAACTTCATGCTCCCCCTTTCGCATGATGAGGTCGTGTATGGCAAGAAATCGCTTATTGGTAAAATGCCGGGCGATGAATGGCAACGTTTTGCCAATTTAAGGCTATTGTTCTCCTATATGTTTACGCACTCCGGCAGTAAACTGCTGTTTATGGGCGGTGAATTTGGGCAAACATCAGAATGGAAATTCGACGACAGCCTCGACTGGCATTTGCTGGAATTTGCTCCTCATAAAGGCATGGCAGCCTGCGTTCGAGCTTTAAACAAACTCTACAGAAACGAGCCTGCTATGTACGAACGCACCTACACAGCCGACGGTTTTGAATGGATTGACACATCAGATCGGGAAAATAGTATCATTACCTACATCCGTAAAGGCAATCGCCCCGAAGACAGTTTGCTGATTGTTCTCAATATGACTCCGATTCCCCGCTCCGACTACCGCATTGGCGTACCAACTTCGGGTTCATATCGGGAAATTTTCAATAGTGACTCCACCGAGTTCTATGGTAGTGGCATTGGCAATACATCACCAATTCAGAGTGAAGAATCTTCGTGGCATGGACGCCCGCAATCAATCCGTTTAAATGTGCCGCCACTAGGTGCTATTGCCCTAAAAATTGGCTAATAACATAGTTTTTTGTGCGATTACACTGATTTAAGGATTAACTTGATTTTGAACCGTTCGCTAGGCGACAAAATCAGATTAATCCTTAAATCAGTGTAATACCGGCTCAGCACCTATCTTTACCGGCTCATACATCCTGATTCGTTTGCATGAAGAAAATAATTGTTGCGGTACTTACCCTTTTCTCCATTCCTAGTTTTGCCCAATCGCCGGTAGCAGCTCGCCTGAAGAGTGGTTTTGATCTGGGCATGGCCTATTCAAAAAACAATTATAATCCATCCATTACGTATTATCAGCTCATTAATGTAGGTGAGCGGAAATTATTCTCTCTGGGCTGGACGCTTCGTCTGGGTGCTTTTTACGGCGATAATTTGAATTATTACACAGCGCCTGCCCGGCTAACACGGGGAAAAAGTGGTTTTGGTGCACTCGCGGAGCCTCTCATTGTCCGTAATGTTGACACGGTTCGGCTCGATTACGTAACGATGACCTCCCTGAATGCAGGAGTTCGGGCGCAGCTCAACCTGGGTATGGTTGAATTAGGGGTCAGCGCTGACCTGCTAGGTTTCACATTTGGCAAGTCGCGCACGGGCCGCTATTGGTCATCGAATGGAAAATTCAACCTAAAGACACCTGCGGGCGCTGATTCGACTCTTTTCTTTCAGGGAGTTAACGCTTTCCAGCAGAATCGTCCCAGCACGCTAAACGTGCGGCTGCTGGGCGACAATGATCTTGGAACACTTTCTACAGAAGTATATGCCCGTTTTCATGTCAGCCAACGCTTTGCCGCCAAAGTGGGGTATCAATGGCTGACAACTGAAATCACCGTAAATAACCGCGATATTGTAGCCGATAACAATCGATTTCGGAATCGGGCAGGGATGGTGTATGTAGCGCTTACATTACCCATATTTTATTGATTCTCCGTTGGCTAACCAGCCAAAAATTAACAGCTTTCAGTCGTATGACTTTTCGCTCAGATGCGTGCCACGGTTATTGGGAGCAGCACCAGTAACCGTGGCACGCATCTGAGCGAAAGTCCTACGTGAGCCATTTCCTCCTATAAATAGTTTCATTTTCGGCATGAGTAACTAGTTGACAGCTCAGGCTTTCAGCTTATAGATCAACTATTCAGTAAGCACTAGTTTGATTTACTGCCCGATAATCATAACCAATCTACCGCCATCACTATAAGTTAGCACGATCTACTACATTTAATTGACAAAATCTTAGCCGAGCATTGCCCATTTAACACTTCATGGACTCACCGATTACGTGCCTTTTAATTGATGATGACGAAGACGATCAGGAAATTTTTTTGCTAGCTTTAAGAAAATTGGATTCGTCAATTGCCTGTTCCTTTGTTGACGATGGAGCGGAAGCACTGCGAAAACTTCGGCAGGATGAGACTTTTGTGCCTCAATATATTTTCCTGGACTTAAACATGCCAGGAATGAATGGCAAGCAATGTCTAACGGAAATCAAAAAAATTGCCCACCTGCAGCACGCATTAATCTTTATCTACTCAACATCGTCTGAAGCAAAGGATATCCTGGAGACAAAACAACTTGGGGCAGATGGGTTTATAACAAAGCCCGCACAAGTGTCTGACCTGATTGATGAGTTGTCAAAATTGCTTCTGAACTGTTAGCCTGTCTGAGACCAGTTCATCATGAAAACGCATAGTCCGGCTTCTCTTTATCCCTTTCTCAGTCGAGGGGGAGAAATGGGCAACTTGATTCCCTCGATTGACTGGTCGATTAATCCACAGGGTCCAATTGACACATGGCCGCAAAGTTTGCGTACATCGCTAAGCATTATGCTCGGCTCCCGGCTTCCCATGCTTCTTTTCTGGGGTCCCGAACGGATTTGTTTTTGTAATGACACCTACCACCTGGAGCTTGGTCATTCGAGTAATTACCCCGCAATCACAGGTGAGCCGGGTCCAACGGCCTGGCCATTACTCTGGACTGAGACGAAACCGATTATCGATCACACAGTTAGCAGCGGAGAACACGTCTGGATAGAGAATAAGGTACTGGCTATCCATAGAAATGGAAAACTGGACGATAGTTACTGGACATTTAGTTACAGTCCCGTTATAGACGAACTGGCTGAACCTGGCGGTATACTTATAACCTGCATTGAAACGACAGACAATGCTAAGTCTACGGTACCAATGGACGTAACTCAGGAGCAGCTACAATTTGCGCTGGAGGCCAGTGAGTTGGGCACCTGGGTTCTTGATCCTGTACAGAATATTGTTCGCTGGGACACGCGCTGCCAGGAGCTTTATGGATTCCCGAACGATAATCAGGTCGCTTATGCCGATGTTTTGAACCACATCCATCCCGATGATCGTCAGGAAGTAGAAGAATCGGTTCGGCGCGTATTAGCACCAGGGTCAAAGGGTCGGTATGATAGCAGGTTCCGAACAATCGCAGCTACCGATAATAAGCTACGCTGGTTACGTTGCCAGGGCAAAGCATATTTCAATGAGCAAAAGGTAGCCTACCGTTTTGCTGGAACTGCGCAGGATATTACGGATCAGGTGTTGGCTCAGGAAAATCTGAAAAGAACCGAAGAACAGGCCAGATTGGCCGTAGAAAGCGCGGGAGCAGGCACATTTTTCGTCGACTTGGCCACGGATGCTATTGCCTATTCCTCTACGCTTGCTACCATCTTTACGGGTATTGAACAGGCCAACTTAACCCGCGATCTACTCATCAATTACATCCTGCCGCAGGATCGCCCCATCCGGGATAAAGCTTATGAAAAAGCAGCCCAAACGGGCAAATTACAGTACGAAGCAAGAACTGTCTGGAACGACGGCAGTATCCATTGGCTAAGAGTAATGGGTACTTATCTAAACGATACATCCGGTAAAGCAAGAAGTTTTGCCGGTATTGCCCAGGACATTTGCGCCGAAGTCGAAGCACGATTGGAACAACAGCAGTTTACGTCTCTGGTAGAAGGCAGTCCGGAATACATGAGCATTTTCCGTCTGGACGGCCCCGTACTGTATGTCAATCCGTATGGTTTAAAGTTACTGGGTTTGACGCATGACCAGCTGACGTTCAGGCAAATGAGCGATTTCTTCACTGTTGAAGACTGGAAAATCGTACAGCAGGAACAGATACCTGTTGCCATGGCTCAAAAGCAGTGGGAAGGTATACAGCATTACCGTCATTTTCAGACAGGCGAACGAATTCCCCTGGATATTAAGCGATTTATTATCGACGATCCATCAACCGGAGAGCCCTACGCTATAGTGGCAACGGGCCGGGACTTACGCCCGACACTGGCAGCCCGAAAAGAACTGGAAGAAAGCGAAGCAGCTCTTCAGAAAGCAAATAAGCGGCTGGAAATGGCGTTGAATGCCGGGCGTTTAGGTTCGTATGAGTTGGATTTAGGATCGGGTCTTATGCAGTGTACGCTTCAATGCCGGGCAAATTTTGGCCTTCCAGCCGATGCGCTCTTTAATTTCCCTGACCTACTGGATGTGATTTTACCCGACGATCGCCAACGTGTATTGGAAGCCATCGACGAGGCAATCATGACGACGAATACCTATAATTCCGAGTATCGCATCAACTGGCCGGATGGCTCCATCCATTGGATCAGGGCTTCGGGCCAGGGAACGTATGACGAGGCAGGAATCCCGTTAAAAATGGTTGGTATTACAATGGACATTACTACCCAGCGAATGGCCCAGCAGGAGTTAGAGCGCCAGGTTAAGGAACAGACACAAGAATTGAGAACAACAAACCATGAGCTAATCAGAACCAATCACGAACTGGAACAATTTGCCTATATCGCCAGCCACGATCTTCAGGAGCCCCTACGAAAGATTCAAAGTTTTGCGGGGCTGCTGCTTGACAATCGACACGATGACGAACTGTTTACGCTTTACCTGAATAAAGTAACTAAATCGGCGCAACGGATGTCGGCCCTGATCAAAGCCGTTCTCAACTACAGCCGACTGTCAAAAACCGATGAGCAGCTGGCACTAATCGATCTCAATCAGATAATACGCAATGTACTGGTCGATTTTGAGCTATTAATCGAAGAAAAAGAGGCCGTTATTCAGTGCGAAAATCTGCCCATTATTGAAGGAATTCCGTTGCAGATGCATCAGCTTTTCACAAACCTGATCAGTAACGCCCTGAAGTTTTCTGAAACACTCCCTGTCATTGTTATTCAGGCCAATATACTTACCCCAATAGAAGTCGTAGAGCAGCTTAACCTGTATCCGACCAGCACGTATGTCCACTTAGTGGTACAGGATAACGGCATTGGCTTCGAGCAAGAGTATGCCGACCGTGTTTTCACTATTTTCCAACGGCTCAATAATGCTAAAAACTACAGTGGTACTGGTATTGGACTGGCCTTATGCCGCAAAATCGTAAACAATCATGGCGGCATTATCACGGCCGAAAGTGAACCGGGCCAGGGAGCCAGTTTTCATATCTATCTGCCAGAGAAACAACCCGTAGGCCAGTTTTCAGCAGGGTATAGTCTCTAATCGGCTCCCTGCTGAAAACTGGTTTCTGGCTTATACTTCTATGGGCTTTAGGTCGAAATAGGTTTCGAAAATGGAAGCCCCGATCTCATTCGTACGCGTCTGAAAATGATCCAGATACTGATGTAATCCTGTCTTAAAGACATCTGCAGTCTCGGTAAATTCAATCTCCGCACGTAGTTTGGAGAGCGTTCGCTCAGCTATATTCCCGAAGCCATGAGAAATATTATTTCCCGAAATTTCGTAGAGCGATAACTCAGCCTGCCGAATGCAGTGAGCAACGGCGCGGGGAAACATTTTATCCAGGATAAGGAACTCAACAATGCTCGATGGCGTCAGTGAACGATACTGCTGACGGTGCATATTGTAGGCGCTAACCGACTTCAGCACCGCCGACCAGATCATCAGATCGAGCGTGGAACCGACCGCTTCAATTTCGGGCAATAAGGTAAAATATTTCACATCCAGAAAGCGGGATGTTTTATCGGCACGCTCCAGAAATCGACCAAGCCGCCCAAAATGCCAGGCTTCATTACGGGTAATCGTCGCATCGATAATGCCGTAAAAGAGCTGCGTATCGTTGCGAATATCCGTGAAAAAACTTTGCGTTTGCACCTCTCCCCATTGCTGCTTTGGCGATGTTTCGCGCACTTTCAGGTAAAACTGATTGAGGTGCTCCCACATCTCCTTCGAAATAACCTCGCGGATCGTCCGGGCATTCTCGCGAGCGTTACTCAGGCACGAAACAATGGAGTTGGGGTTACGCTTTTCAAAAGTCATAAAATGAATGACATTCTCACGCGTCGGCTGCTTATAGTACTTGTCAAACAGGTAGTTATCGGCCGTTGCGATGAGCAGAGGCTCCCATTGCTGATTCACATTAGGTGGCAAATCGAGGGCCAGATTGAAGTTAACGCTCATGAAGCGGGCATAATTTTCGGCCCGTTCGATGTAGCGATGCATCCAGTAAACAGAGTTGGCAACGCGGCTCAGCATAAGTTAAATAATTGGGTTATCACGGAGGGTGACTAACAAAAATAGAACTTCATTGCTGTTTTCCAAGCCGCAAGTCTTTAGTATGATTATTTTGCAAAAGAATCATTTAAAAATAAAGTAATTTGCCAGCCATTCCTTTTCTATAGAAAACACTATGTTCAAATTGTATTCACTACTCACGTTTAGCTTGCTACTCGGTACAGCAACCTTGGCTATTGCCAACCCAGGAAAGCCCAGTTCCAAATTTTATGAGGTGAGGATTTATTACCCAACACCGGGTAAGTATGCCGAAATTGTTGACCGATTCCGGCAATACACGACAAAAATTTTCGAGAAGCATGGGATGGAAAATATCGGATACTGGACTCCAACCGATACGGCTCGCAAAGAGTTAATTTACATTCTGGCCTATCCTAGCCGCGAAGCGCGTGACGCGTCATGGAAAGCATTTAGCAGCGATCCGGAATGGAAAGCCGTTGTGGCCAAAACCGAAGCCAACGGCAAACTGGTCGACCATGTGGATCAGATATTCATGACCGAATCGGATATTTCACCCGAAGTAAAAACCGGTGCTAAATCACCTGCCCGTACGTTCGAATTAAGAACTTATACGCCAGCTCCCGACAAGCTGCCTGCGCTGCTGTCTCGTTTCCGCGATCATACCATTAAACTTTTCAGTAACCATGGTATGACACACATTGGCTATTGGACAACGCAGGAGAAAGATGGCGGGCAGCCAAAGCTGGTCTATATTCTGGCTCACCCAAGTGAAGCAGAAGGCAAAGCCCATTTCGACGAGTTCCGTAAAGATCCAGTCTGGGTTAAGGTAAAAGAAGAATCAGAAAAAAACGGACCGTTAACCACAAAAGTGGAATCGGTTTACATGAAACCAACTGATTATTCTCCGATTAAGTAAGCTGAATTTGGTCCTGAGGTGCTTATTGATCTGACCGTAAAAATTAGATCAATAAGCACCTCAGGACCAAATTCACGCTGTAATAAACTGATTCTTTTCATCAATACGAAACGAGTCAATCAGTATGTAACGACCAGCATGATAGGGACTGGTCAACTCGTGCGATCAATGGCTTACTTTTCTTAACAAAGCGGTTGTAGGTAGGTTGCTTTAGCAAAACTACAACGTTATGAAATCGATTGATCATCTGGTTGATTTGCTCGATCAGTCCCGTTTGCCGATGGTATCCCGGCAACAATTCCTAAAAACAGCCAGTCGAGGTCTGGTTGCTGGCGCAGTCGGCAGTGCACTTATCGGGTGCGATAAAAAGCCGGAAACCAATTTATCGGCCTCCGCAACGGTCAATACGACCAGTGGACCTGTGCCCAAACTACCTGCTACTTCTCCCCCCGCCAAAGTACCTACCGATTCTACCAAGCCAATAGAGCTGGAACAGATCAAAGCAAAAACAGAACAGCAGGAATCACCAACGCCAACCCCGTTACCTGAAGATCAGCGCATTGGCTATGCCCTGGTTGGTCTGGGCCATCTGACACTAAACCAGATTTTACCAGCTTTTGGCGCTTGCAAAAAATCTAAAGTAGTGGCTTTGGTTAGCGGTAGTCCCGAAAAAATGCAGAAAGTAGCCGCCCAATATGGCGTCAGAATAGAGAGCTGTTACAGCTACGCCGATTACGACAAACTACGCGACAATAAAGAAGTACAGGCCATATACATCGTGCTTCCTAACGGGATGCATGCCGAATATACAATCCGGGGGGCACAGGCAGGCAAGCATATTCTCTGCGAAAAGCCAATGGCAAATAGCGCACAGGAATGTCAGTTGATGATCGATGCCTGCCAAAAGGCGGGCCGTAAGCTAATGATTGCGTATCGGATTCAATATGAACCTCATCACCGGATTGTACGTGAAATGATTCAGAAAGAACAATTCGGTAAGGTCAAGTCCATCATGGCTAACAACGGGCAAAACTCCGATAACCCGGACCATTGGCGGTTTAAAAAGGCGCTGGCCGGTGGTGGTTCGTTACCCGACGTTGGTTTATACTGCCTGAACACAATTCGATATCTGCTGGGCGAAGAACCAACGGAAGTAGTTGGTTATGTTCATAGCACACCCAATGATCCTCGGTTTAAGGAAATTGAAGAGCAGGTCAACTGGCTCATGAAATTTCCCAGTGGGGTACAAACCAGTTGTGCCACCAGTTATGGTCATCACGATGACAAAAACTATAAGGTGCTGGCCGATACGGGCTGGATCAAAATGGACCCGGCATTTCCCTATACGGGTTTGCAGTTAGAAACGAGCCAGGCACAGGGAAAAGAAAATCAGGTTATTCAGCACAAAATTGGCGACCAGGATCAGTTTGCGGCCGAAATGGATCATTTCTCGGAATGCATCCTTGAAAACAAACGACCCTTTACGCCTGGAGAAGAAGGCCTTCAGGATCAGAAAATCATGGAAGCGATCTACCAATCAGCGTGGGAAGGGCGGCCCATAAAGCTCGCTGGAGTCGATAAAAAGGACGCCTTTCGTGGCCCGGAACCCAACGAATCCGCCTGACGGCAAAGGCTGTCGACGCGAGTCGGGTTAGAGTACCATAAACTCTACCCGCCTGTTTTTCTTCCGGTTCTCTTCGTTGTTATTGGGAGCAACGGGGTCCAGCGATCCACGCCCGACGGCCTGTAGCCGATTTTTACGAATTCCTTTACCAGCCAGATAGTCAACTACGGCCTGACAGCGATCGCGGGAAAGCTGCGTATTCAGATCAAAATCGCCCTGGTTATCGGTATGACCACGTATTTCGATGCGCAGTGATGGATATTTCGACAGCACGTCAAACAACTGATTAAGTTCGGTATACGATTCTGGTCGCAGAACAGGACTGCTCTGATCGAAATAAATCTTGTTCAGGCGTATGCTTTTACCTTTTTCAATGACGCCAAAGGTTTTTGTTGTGACAGAAGGTACCGATAAAGCGGCCGTTTCCACTGCTGCTTTATCGGTTGGCTGGGCTTCGGATAAGACCGTTTTTTCAGCAGTAGCAGGCGATTTAGCTGACAATTTAACCAATACCTCATTCTGTTCTTTATCCAGGACAATCGACCGCGTAAAATCCTCGTAGCCCGGAGCTACACTTGTCAGTTGATACGTTCCTTTACCGGGTATAGTTGCAGTAGCCAGACCGGTTGCAAAGTCTATTTTTACGGGAACCGGTGGAGTTCCTGTCGGGCCCGAAAGTGTGAATGTGGCTCCCGACACTGCTTTCCCCGTTTGATTGTCGACCGCCCGAATGGTCAGACCAAGTGTAATTTTATCCAGTTCGGCATCGAACTCATAAAGCTTGCCTGATAGTGGTACGTCAATGGCTAATCGTCGGTTTATGGACGTATAGCCAGCTGCACTAACCTGAATATCAAGATCATCAGAGGTTGTAAATATACGTTCAAGCCGGCCGGTGGGTAATTCGAACCGCTCAGCTTTACCCGTAATTCGGGAGGTAATACTGACTACGGCCGATGCGAGAGGCTGACGAATAGACATCGAAAACACTTTGATAGTCAGTACAGTGGGCTTTAGCTTCATCAACTTCATCGTAATCCGTCGTGAAGCATTCAGGTTAGCGAGTTGTATTTTAGCGGATACATAATCGGAAGCAGATGCCAGAACAGCGAGTGAGGTGCCCGGCACTACCGACACACTAAACTGTTGATTGAGACTGTCAAATACGGGTATCAACGTCTGTTGGGTCTGGTCGGTCACGCTCAGCTTCCCGCCAGGAACAGGCTCCTTCGTTTCGGAATCAATTACCTGAATTGTTATCGCCAGTTGAGCCGAACCATTCGGTTTTCTTACAGAATCAGCCGATGCCGTTGGCGGTATGACCGCTGCAATGGCTGTAACTAACAGAGGTTGTTCAGCATCTTTTGTCACTACGGTAATAGTATCTGCTTTATCGTCTGCATGGATAGACCGTAGCCGAAAATCTTTGGGAATTATAGTGTAGATTTCATAAGTGGTTTTATTGATGAACTGGCTATTAGCCCGAAAATCCAGTCGGTCCTGCGCCAATGAACTCAAAACCGGCACTCCCAGCACTATTATCCGGGCAATTAAATAGGCGATTACGCCCAATCGATCGCGGCTTACTGAATTCGCCATCTATTTTTAATTTTGCAAGTGCGGTAACAGCGAAAGACCTAATCAAAAATCCGAACAGCTTACTTGTAGTCAGATCAGATAGTTAACCGGTAAAATCGTATGCACATCTTACTACTTTGGCTGTATATAGGCTGTCAACTCCTAAAGGTATGGACCAATTCTACACCTAAGAATATACTTGCTGAAATACCCTCGCCAGTTCTGTTTCAGGGTGATGACCATACGGCTTATCGCGACCCGGCAGTGCTGTATTACAACAACACAATATACCTCTTTTTTACCCTGGTACGGATCGAAGACAGTGGCAAGGTATATTCTTATACAGCCATGAGCCAATCCAAAGATCTGCGTCGCTGGTCGCGAATACAGATTTTGACACCCCGCGATCAACGTCTTGATTATAGTAGCCCTGGCAATATTATTCGATACAATAACGAATGGGTTCTTTGCCTGCAAACCTACCCTCGCCCTGATTACACAGTTCAGCAAATGCCCCGATTCGGCAGCGGTGATGCCCGGCTTTTTACCATTCGGAGCCGCGACCTGCGTTATTGGAGCCAACCCGAGCTTCTGCGTGTTAAAGGCCCAACCGTGTCAGAACACGACATGGGCCGAATGATCGATCCGTATTTACTGGCCGATAAAGATGAACCCGGTAAATGGTGGTGTTTTTACAAGCAGAACGGGGTGAGTATGTCTTATTCCTATAACCTCCACGACTGGACCTACTTTGGGCATACAGATTCCGGCGAAAATGCCTGCGTGCTGGTGGAGAATAACGAATACGTTCTGATTCATTCGCCGAAAAACGGGATAGCCATCAAGCGCTCAACCGATTTACGAACCTGGAAAGACTGGGGTAACCTCATTACTTTAGGACAGGCAGATTGGCCCTGGGCCAAAGGCAGGCTAACCGCAGGTACGGTGCTGAACATGAAGAACGAACCTCTGTTCGGAAAATACGTCATGTTCTTTCACGGCTCGGGTCCATTAACCGAAGAAGCCGGTGATTTTGACAAAAATGCATCGATCGGAATTGCCTGGAGCGATGATCTAAAAACATGGAACTGGCCCGGTCTGCAAACACCCCGTTAACAAATTACGCCCTGTCTGCAGACCACCTTTTCACCGACATGGATTTGCTACTGACTATTCCCCAGTTTTACCGCCAGGCCGGGCGCTTGTCCTGTAATGACGTTTACCGTAAAACGGAAACGATCGGAAGTACCGAAATAGGTTCCCAGATCATCTTTAAAAAGCGTGGCCACCCGAACCAACTGCTCCTCATTTCCGCCCAAAAATTCCAGCATTACTAATCGGGTAGGGTTAGCTGTCAGGTAAGTTTTTAGTTGCTCCAAAACTGCCTTATTGCCTTGAACCCCTCGTAACCAGCTTTTCCCTAACAGACTAACGAACAACCGATCCTGTTCTGATAAGGTAGTATCTTTATTGGCTACCACTTTCAACGCGCAGCCGTCAAGTTCTTTCAAACCTGCTTCGTTTGGACAGGTATCCTGATTGTCGCGCAGACCATCGGCATCAGTATCCGGACAACCGGCCATAGCAGCCGAACCGGCCACAGTTGGGCATTCATCGTTGTTATTGGCGATACCATCACCGTCGGTATCTGGGCAGCCGTTGTATTTGGCCGGTCCTGCTTCATGAGGACAGGCATCGTTTTTATCTAAAATACCATCACCATCAGAATCCGGACAGCCTTTGTTAGATTTTGGTCCGGCATCCTGCGGGCAGTTATCGTCTTTATCCTGAATGCCATCGCTGTCGGTATCGGGGCAACCCTGAAAAGCC
Organism: Spirosoma endbachense; assembly: GCF_010233585.1. Taxonomy (NCBI): domain Bacteria; kingdom Pseudomonadati; phylum Bacteroidota; class Cytophagia; order Cytophagales; family Cytophagaceae; genus Spirosoma; species Spirosoma endbachense. Next base: position 5,279,072 of record NZ_CP045997.1, on the reverse strand, counting down.
CAGACACCCGGTACAGACGGACAAAAATCACGCTGGTCAGAAACATGGTCCCCATCGCTATCCCTTGGCCGCTTCGCTCCAATGGGCAAGGTTACACCCGCGAAGAGATGAGCTGCCATGCCATTATCCGCAATAAACCCAACTAAATTATCGCTTCCGATCGTGAACATGCCGATCCGAACGTGCGTACCAAGTGATACCTTACCCAAATCCTGCCAGTAATTAACCATCGCCGAAAACTCCAGGCCAGCCGATTCATAGCGAGGGCCGAATGTTATAAGTTCGGACCGATGCTGAGCAATGGCCGCCCTATCTGCCGCTGGTCGGGTGGGTTTCCACCAGGCAGCCCCGACAAACCAGCCCTTACGGACCTGAGCATCCAACTGAACCGACAATGTCTGGGGTAGTTTCACCGTCAGATCACCAATTGTGCCCTCAGGTACAATTCCCAGCGATCGGGCTACGGCATCTCTTACCTGTGTAGGTGTTCTGGGCGGCTTTATCTCCGACTGAAGAAGCGTTCCATCGCGTGGCTGAACCATCCAGGAACTGGCATTTTTATACCGGATACTGCCAATATCCAGAAGCGATAATCCGAATCTGAATTTATATTTTGTTGCAGACGCATCGACAAGCGTTTTGCCATCCATTGGATAGTAAAACGACTCGGGCTCCGGCCTGAATTCATATGTAAATCCAATATCGAAGCCATTGCCTGTTCCGGGTATTTTCCCAAAAAGAGCATCGCCAAAAGTCAGTTGATTTAGTGTAATAAGGTCCGAGTAAGTCGTTGTCAGGCTGTTAAGTGAATAGCCAAGCCAATCAGAAGGTGCTCCGAATTTCCCGTTGGCCGCTAATTCTGTTGTTTGCAGACCACGAATGTATTTATAGGTTCCCCCCGCCTTAACAAAATGATGATCCTTAACAAATATTGGCAGTGCATACGACAAAGCAATTTCACCGAAAGCGGTTGATGTCAAATGAGCCGAACGGTTAATATCTGCCAGGGGTGCTGTGCTTCCCTGAAACCAGTCGATCAGGTCAAAAGCCCCGGTCAGATTAAGATCGGACCGATATCGGGTAGTAACCGCAAATGCATGATTATTAGGCAATTGATACATAGCCCCCGGCCCATGCATATCAACTTCTTTCATGGCCAGGCTCTGCCCATGCAGTTTAATATTAGCCTGAGCAAAGAAAAGCGTTGCCAATGGCACGCGAGGCTGATTGGCAGCCTGAAACGATACTGTTCCTATGTTAACGTAAGTCCCCCAGCGAGAATCAGCAATTGAAGATGGATTTAAAGTTAACCCATTGGTGCCAGCATAATTACTAAGCTGATAACCAGTCATCCGCTGCGCAATCAGAAAACCAGGCACTAAACAAAGAATACCAATAAGTAGACGTTTGGGCATAGAGGAGGCATGATATACTGGCAAAAATGCGAAATCAAAAGCCCCTATCCAAAACTGTACTTGGGTGATTTAGTACACGGCGATTTTTAGTGAAAACGTTATATATAATAATCGCTTAATCAATGATGAGCAGCCGTTGTCGATACCGGTGGATTAATCATGATATGGGCCCTGTGCGTACCCGGATCCATAATCCAGGGCATACCCGGCGCTTCGGGTTTTAGAGGAAGCCCGGTGCTTTCGGCAGTTGCATAGGGAATGTAAACGACATAGCGCAAATAACCGTCTTTCACGTCACCAGTGGCAACATCATAATTCTCATCTTTTGCCGTATACGAAAACAACGTCGATGGATGAGTGGGCATTATTAGCTTCTTGTCCTTGGTTTCCTGCTCGCGAATAGCCAGGATTTCGGCTGGTTTTTTACCTTCCTTTTTCAAAATCCGGCCCCGCTCCATAAACAGGTCCAGATCGCGATGGTAGCACGACACGCTCAATCCCTTCTGAGCGGGGTCGTCGGCCAGACAAATCAGTTCGTTTGTCCCTTTCCGCAGCACGACAAACTCATTCTTTGCGCTATAACCATATACCGTTGCTGCGTCGCGTTTATCTGCCGGAGCAGCCAGAATTGCGGCCTTAATCTGCACATCGGGCGAAGGCACAGTAGGCGTTTGGGCCATAACAACGGCAACCAGGCTGTATGAAGCCAAGAAGGCAGAGATCGTTTTCATCCTTAACGTATTTTTATTCAGTAAGGCGAATCAATACAACTACTACTCAAACCACAGAAAGGCTATTGATACCCTCTGGCCTGCAAACCAAACAATTCAGCGTATCGACCATCCTTCTCCAGCAATTCGTAATGGCTGCCGATCTCGAGCAGTGTACCATTCTCCAGAACCAGAATCCGGTCGGCCATTCGAACGGTACTGAACCGGTGCGAAATAATCACCGACGATTTTCCATCAGTCAGTTTTCCGAAGCGCTGGAACACCTCATATTCGGCGCGAGCGTCAAGTGCGGCTGTCGGTTCATCCAGAATAATTAATTGAGCGTCGCGCATGTAGGCCCGGCCGAGGGCAACTTTCTGCCATTCGCCCCCCGACAGTTCGACGCCTTTACCAAATGAGCGGCCCAACTGCTGGTCATAACCACCGGCGAGTTTGGCAATAACCGTGTCGGCCAGGCTTCGTTGCGCCGACGCTTCAATGCGGGGCTGGTTGGTCCGTTCGTCAATATCACCTACTGCAATGTTTACGCCTGCCGACATTTTAAAGCGGGTATAATCCTGAAAAATAACGCCGATGTTCCGCCGTAATTCCATCAAATCATATTCGCGGAGATCATATCCGTCGAGTAAAATCCGCCCCTCTGCGGGATCGTAAAGGCGGGCCAGTAGCTTAACGAGTGTTGTTTTACCCGCACCATTTTCGCCGACGAGCGCAAGCTTCTCGCCCGCGTGGAGCGTAAACGACAAATTACGCAATGCCCAGCGCTCTGAGTTTGTGTATTTAAACCCAACATTTTCGAAAACAAAACCTTCCCGAATCGGATTCGGAAATGGCCTTGCTATACCGGGCGAGTGAATCGATGGTTGAATGGCGAAATAATCGAAGAGGTCCTGTAAATAGATGGCTTCCTGTGTCAGGCTGCTGAACTGAAGTAAAATACCTTCCAATGAACCGCGAACCTGCCGGAACGATCCCGCCAGGAATGTCAGATCCCCCAGCGAAATCTGGCCACCAACTGCCCGCATAACAATCCAGACGTAAGCTCCGTAGTAACCCGCCGTACCGAGAGCGGTCAGTAGTGTTCCCCAACCCGCCCGACTAATGGCTAATGATCGATTTTTGAGAAAGTATTCCCACGATAGGGAACGGAAGCGATCAATCAGGAAATTGGATAATCCGAAAATCTTGACCTCTTTGGCCGTTTCGTCACTAGCGCCAATGAAGCGCAGGTAGTCAAGTTCGCGCCGTTCGGGTGTCCACGAACGCGATAGTGAATAACTCCGCTGATTGAAATAATTATCACCAATGAAGGATGGCGTTACGGCCAGTAGAATCAGGAGTAACAACCAGGGGTTGTAGATTGCCAGACCAGCAGCCAGAAAGGCCACCGAAATCAACTCCTGTACTTGCCCGAATACACCCGACAAAAGCACCGTCCGACCCGTCGTTTGTCGGCGGGCGCGTTCGAGCTTGTCATAAAACGTAGCATCTTCAAACTGTTCCAGATCGAGCGTGGCTGCGTGTTCCATCAGCCGAATCGATGTCTTGTTCGCAAATAGATCGCCCAATAGGCTATCCATTAACGAAACTGCCCGACCCAGCGCCGTCGAAATAATAGCCAGTCCAAACTCAGCCGCAACGAGCCACCACAGATAGTTCGTATCATCGGGAGTTGACCCAGCCGTATGTTTATTCAGGGCTACAACCTGATCAATAATAAGTTTGCCAATGTAGAGTGTTGCGGCCGGAATTGCCGCCCGAATCAGGCGCAAAGATGCGTTGCCCAGAAACAAGCCGGGCGAAGTTTCCCAGACTAAGCGAAAAAAGGCGGGCAGATTGCCGAGGGCTGCGAAGCGTTCGCGCCAGCTTATTTGTTCCTTAGTATCAGTGGGATTAGCGTGTGGAGTTACCGTTTTTGCCATATACCCAAAAGACAAGTGCAACCGGGGATTAGTTCACAATCCTTATCTCGCTGCTCCAGGATTCAGGCACTCAGGTCAAGCTACCGGTTGCGAAAAAAATTCATAGGCAGGCTTCCTATTTTGTACCTTAATCCGATCCGAACCATTTTGATTTATAGAAGATTTTCAGGTTCCGTAAATCAATAGTTAAAACCATCTGTTACCTTTCTGAACAAACTAAGTTCATTTCATTGGCCGTGCAGAAAACAGTACCTTTCTCCATGCAATCCTGCTTTTTACGATTTAGTCTGGGCGTAGTTCTGTTCGTGGCAGTCGGCACAACGGTCTTTAGTGCAGCTCTTCCGTCCGACAATCCATCGGGTATTTCGTTTTTTAGAGGTTCCTGGAAAACCGTAGTAGCCGAAGCCAAACGCCAGAACAAACCGATCTTTCTGGACATTTATACAACCTGGTGCCCGCCCTGCAAACGAATGGCTAAAGAAGCGTTCCCTAACCCGAAAGTGGGCGCTAAATTCAACGTTCATTTCATCAACTATCAGCTCGATGCCGAAAAAGGTGAGGGTATTGAGATCGCGAAACGGTACGCTGTATCGAGTTATCCAACCGGGCTATATATAACCTCAAACGGCGATTTAATTCACCGATCGGTTGGCTACGGAGGTGTAAATGCCATGATCGATCAGGCCAACCATATGCTGGCGTTGCCCCAGTTCCGACCAACAATTGCCAAAGGAGACAAAGACTATGCGGAGGGTCGGCGTGATGCACCATTTCTGAGAAAATATCTGGCGACCTGTAAAGCACTTAACCGGCCCATCGATGAGGTGCTGGATGCTTATCTTGACGCACTACCTGAGCAGGAACGCTCGACAAATGAGTCGATTTCATTTATCGCCGGGGCGATTCAATCATCCAATACCAAAGCATTTGGCTACCTCATCAAAAACCGGCCAGACTCTGTTGACTCAACCAAACAAAGTGTGGCAGTGATGGTTTCCGATGCCCTAGCCCGTGTACTTGCCAATGACTTCGAGCACGCATGCGCAACTAATGATGAATCGCTTCTCGAATCGCTTATTGCCAATAGTGAACGAAACATCATTTCGGCTAATCCGTCGGCAATTAGATCGGATGTCCAGAAACAGGAAGCGGCTGATGCTTACCGCCTGAAATTTTCAAGTCAAACTAAAAATTTGGGCAAATAACGGGTGCTAACATTTGACCGGCTTCTACCTTCAAGCTAGATTAAAATCATTTAATCTCACAAACCGGGCAGGATAATGTTAAGGTAGTTAATCATTCAGGCTGTAAACCATTCCTACCGTATGGAAACTAGTAAATTCACTCGATTTTTTGAAAAATTTGCGTCGAGGGCTACCCAGGCGACTGGCTCCTCAACTGCATTTCTGCTGGCTTTATTAACAATCGTTATATGGGTCATTACAGGCCCAATTTTTGGCTATTCTGATACCTGGCAATTAGTAATCAATACGGGTACCACTATCATTACGTTTCTGATGGTCTTTCTAATTCAGAAATCGCAAAATAAAGACTCGCTTGCGATGCAGATTAAACTGAATGAATTGCTGGCCGTTAATCGAAAAGCCAGCAACAGGCTGCTCAATGTCGAAGATCTGACGGAAGCGGAGCTTCATGCCCTGCACGAATTTTTTGGGCGACTGGCCGAACGGGCAAAAGCAGAAGCGACTCTTTCGGAATCGCACTCAATTGAAGAAGCAGAAGAAATACACGAAGACAAACTGGAAGAATTAGAAGAACGCCGGGTCGTACGTCAAAAAGAGAAGCAGACTCATAAACAACAGGCCAAAACTCAATCGGTAAAGAGCTAGAATCCCATTTTGACTTCATGCCGCTCACCCGAAACGGTCTGTTCTTCCATATTGAATATGTCAGCCAAAGTCATTGGTTCTTTGGTTCGGTACTCCATACCAATATGTGCCAGCAACTCATTGGCTTTATCGGCCGCCAGCTTACCAAATGCGTAATCGACCATCAGACGTCCCTTCCGTAACAGGGCTTTGTCCAGTAGGTGCTTGCTGGCATTGAAGGTAGCAATAACCTGAATGTGCATGCAATCGGCCAGCAAACCGTCGGTAAGGTTTAATATGTTCGATACACTGTTGGTATCTCCACCGGCCTCCCGTGATTGAAGAATGCGCTCAGCATCTTCAATAATCAGTACAGAGTCTTTATTATCGAGCAAAAATGGAATGATCTCCGGCGATGTCAGGTAGTTGGTCATGTAGGGTGGTAAAATAAGCATGTCCTTTTTGACCAGTGAACTCAGATATTTGATATAGGTTGTTTTGCCAGTTCCGGGTTCGCCATGAAGCAGAATCAACCCTTTGCTTTTGGGTTGTGCCAGCAACGTAACCAGTCGTTCATGAACCGGCTGGAAATCGTCATTATAATGCAGGTCGAGGTTGATATCAGGCGGCAGAATTTCAACCCGTTCGGTATGTAACCCACCCAAGCCACTCTGAATCAAATAAATATGAGTCTGATTTTCCTCATGAACGTACTTATGATCCTGAAATCCATCCAGCAATGCCCGCGCAGAGCCCTCATCACGGTAAAATCCATACAGTCTAAAGAATCGCTCGCCAACAAACTCAGCCTTGAGCACTACACCATCGTTATGCTGATAGATACGCTCAACTGTATGCCAACCATCGTCGTTAACGCGGGTTGAGAGATTGATCAGGTCAAACCCACGCTCATCCAGCAATGCCCGTGCCGACGGCTTAAAATCGTCATTGAAATGCAGGTAGTTCGGATAGCTGCCAAAAGCCTGCACAAAGTGCGGTGCCATCGGAAACTCACGATCGAGGTCGCTGGGAATGTACAAGTTTTGAATGGTTTGATGATTAGGCATACGGCTATCGGCCGTCAGGTAGCGGAACATTTCGGCTTTTGAAAACTCTTCCTGAGGCTTCAAGTGGGCTTTAGATTACGGTTTTACGGTACTAAATTACCTTAAAATTAATAAATAGCATACTCCGAGCGACAGTTTAAGCCAATAGCGATAAACAACAGGGACATTTAATATGAAAACTTGAGTAGGCCCGGCGAAAAGCGAAACATAATTTCATGAACACTCTTCTCATAATACTGATTAGACAACGGGCTTTCGGGTGTTTTTGAGTTAAAAATATATCCTATCCGAATTGATTTTGTCAATTGATATTCTGCCAGAGCCTGCAAATAATTTGTCTGAATAACCCCAGGACTGTTACTGCGATAGGAGGCCCCAAGTCCAAATTCTTCGCCAAACCAGATTCGGGCGTTTATGTCGATACCCAATGGCCGATCTTCAATTTTGGATACAAGAATAGATGGAATCAGTACGGTTCCTTCGTCAATGCTGATTTTCGTACCCACATTCACCATAATCGGCCGAACGGCGGGATAAATTGTCTGTCCTGCCAGATTTACTCCCTTCGACACGATTTCGGGCATCGAAATCCCGCCAAAAAAGTGTTCAGCCTGATAATAAATCCCAACACCAAAGCTTCCAACAGCCCGGTTCAGGCTCGATGCGCTGGTGAAATCATAGACCGGTAACACGTTGACACCACCCTGCACACCGATCGATAGCTTAGCCAGGGCGGGCAAATTAAATCGATACGCCACACTACCATATACACCAGTAGCGGCCAACACGCCCATACGATCGTTCAGGGCCTGAAAACCCAAACCAATCCGGCCATTGTCTATGGCTCCATCGCCCGAAACACTCTGCGTTATCGGTGCATTACGGGCAGTTATCCATTTACGTCGTAGAAAAGCCGACAAATGAAACGACTCGCGACTACCCGCATAAGCCGGATTGATACTTAATGGGTTGACCAGGTATTGCGAGTAAAGTACTTCGCGTTGCGCCAGAGCAGGACGAGCCGTAACTAGTACAACAAAGCAAAAAAGCAGAAAAAGGGGATTTTTACGGATAAAAACAGACATAGGTTGTTGAGGAATAGGAACCCAAATTGCGGGGTTTTGTGCTAAAAACCTAATCGGACCTTTGATTAACGATCAACCCCGCTCGACTACCGGGCGGGGTTGATTGCTTAGGCCATACAGGTATGAATATGATGTTCAGCGATACTCTTTTAATGGTAGATTGCCCCTGTCCTGCTAACACAGATCAAGCCATTACTACTCCAGCGTCAGAATCTTGATTTCTGTCCGACGGTTCTGCTGGTGTACTTCTTCAGGACAGTTGACGCCATCTTTGCACTTGTTCAGTAACAGGCTTTCTCCATACCCTTTGGCAACCATTCGCTTAGCCGAAATACCTTTTTTCTTCAGGTAAGCTACGGCAGCTTTGGCGCGGTTACTCGATAATGTTTTGTTATATGTGGAAGTAGCCCGGCTATCGGTATGCGACCGCATTTCGATTTTCATTGTCGGGTATTTGGCCATCAGGGCTACCACTTTATCGAGTTCGAGGGCTGCATCAGGACGGATGGTTGCTTTATTGAGGTCATAATAAATGTTATCAATTTTAATAACATCGCCTTTCTTGAACATCGTCAGATCGGGCGATCCTGAACCGTCTTTAGTAATCCTGCCACCATTGGTTCCCATATTGTCTTTCATGGCTTCGAGCGAGTAATCGCAACCGGACTGTACCATAAACTCGTAGCTACCATCTGCCCCAGTCGTGGTTTCCTGCGATGTTCCGTCACATTCATTGACCAATACTACTTTCACACCCGCAATAGGCTTCTTATTGGTCTGGGTCGTTACAACACCACGCAGCTTGCTTGTGGCAGGTTTTGCCTCTTCTTTCGGCTTAGCGAGCGGTATTTCGATACGGGATGGCAAATCGTCGGATAAATCTTTGGTCGAGAATCCGATTTTATTATCAATATAACCCTCACGACTTGCCAGGAATTTAAAATCACTGTCGGCGTCGAGGCAAATCCGCATCAACCCTTCGGCATCCGTTTTGAGTTGCTTGTCGTTCGCTTTGCCTTCACGCTCAACGGCCACCGATGTATTGGCCAATGGCTCTTTCGAGTCAGCATCAAATACACTTACCATCAGTTCACGGCAGGCATACATAGGTCCTTCACGCGTAAAACGATAGACATCATCATCAGCTCCGCCATTTTTGCGATTACTGCTGAAGTACCCGGTTTTGCGTTCAGCATCGGTTACGATGCCGAAATCATCCTGTGGAGAATTTATCGGTTCGCCAACATTCCGAAGGTTTTTGACATGCTGCCCATCGTCAGAAAGCTGAGCATAAAATATATCCAGACCTCCTAATCCGGCCTGCCCATCGGAAGCCAGGTAGAGGTTGCCTTTTTCATCAATGAATGGAAACATTTCATTCCCTTTCGTATTTACATCTTTGCCCAGATTAATGGGTTCCGACCACTTTCCATTCGTCCATTTTGACACGTAAATATCGGTTCCACCAAATCCTCCTGGGCGATCAGATGAAAAGTACAGGAATTGATCATCTGGGGAAAGAGCGGGATGCCCTGTCGAAAATTCGTCGTTATTGAACGGAAGCTCTTCTACTTTACCCCAATAGCCGCTTGTTTGTGTTGATGTATATAATTTAAGTTTGTTAACCCCATCGGTACTTTTACGAGACTTCCCATCATTGAAGTTATTTCGCGTAAAAATTACGCGGCTACCATCTTTAGTAAACGTTGCTGGGCCCTCATGGTATTTTGTGTTCAGAGATCGGCTAAACTGATCGGATTCGCTAACTGCTTCCTCTGAATATCCTAGTCCGGCGTTGATATTATTTCCGCCAAAAAAACCCACCGTCCGTGAGTCGTTGGCCGTTTGTGCGGTATAATCGTCGCTACCGAGTGGCCGGATCAGCATGGTCTTTGGTGCCTTTTTAGCTTTTGGCGTAGACCCCCCCAGACGGGATGCTGTTGAACCCCGAAGGTCTTTGGCTTCTGGCAGATAATACAGATCCAGAAATGGTGTACTATTCCATTTGAATACCCGCTTGATTCCGTTTGGCTCACCTGTCGAAACAAATACCAATCCCCCTTTATAAAGTATTGGACTGAATTCCGCCTTACGCGTATTCAGTTTCAAAAACTCAACTTTATAGCTGTCGGCATTGCTCGTCAATGGAGTTACGTCACGATAAAGCTTCGTGAATTTGGCGCCCCGTTTGTCGTCAGTTTGTACGTTACTGTATTTTTCGTACATCTCCTGCGCTTCGCGGTATTTGCCATTGCTAGCCAGCGCCTGAGCATAATAAAGATAACTTTGGGAATATTCCGGAGGGAGTTCGCCCCCTGCAATTAGATCGCGATAAACTCGTTCAGCATTCTTCGTATCATGAATCTGATGGTAACTATACCCTAATTTCACTTTAGCGGCTCGACGTTCATTTTCCGGTAACGATGCAGTGCCCGTCAGGGCTTGTTCATATAGATTAACGGCCTGAGCATAGGCCAGTTGATCGAACTGGCGATCGGCCTGTTTACTGAGCGACTGTGCGAACACCTGTCCGATAAGCAGCCAGAGCAAACTAAAAAGCGGGCAAATCCGTATCATAATAACAATGGGTCTTTTTAAGGCTGTTACTGGAGCCAGAATAAATTGCTATGTCTTTGTAAACAAGCAAAGAGAACATATCTATTAATAAAGCAAATACTGCGCCGAAATTGACGCTGACCTGTAAAGAGGAGAGACGCAAGCGAAAAGACTTATTGAATCGTCTTCCTTCTTACGTCTCTCCTTAGCTTTATCTTTCTTTATTATCAGAAATACCTGGGCGTGAGGATGCGATTCTTGCCGAAACCAAACTCATACCGCAACATGATCTCATGCGAACTTGGGGCGATGTCCTTGAAATTGTTCATCGTCCGATCATACGCATAGCCGAACCGGAACTGATCCGTCAACTGCACCTCCAGCATCCCGACCAGTGCATCTGTACCCACGGGGCTCCAGTCCGAAAACTGATTCCGTCGGATCGACGCTCCGATCGCGACCCGATCCGCAAACCAGAAGTTGATGTTCCCATCAAAGCCCAGCGGAGCGCCCTCTGCATACTTCACCAGCATCGATGGCTTCATCTTCACCACCGGGCTCAGGCCAACCACAAATCCGGCCGCTAGATACGCATGACGACGTTGCGTCGAGATCACGTTTCCTACATTGTACTCCGTTAGCTTGTTCTTGATCAGGCGGGGCACCGATAAACTGATATACGACCGGTCATTGCTCAGGTAAATCCCGGTACCGAAATTGGGCAGGATCTTCGAAATGTTGTTGGCAAAAGCCGGGTCCAACTGACCCGACCCGTCTGGAGTCGTCTTGATATCGGCCAGGTTCACATTGTAACTGGCCGCGCCAGCCTGTAAACCCAATGCCAGCGTACTCTTGGCGCCCACTTTGATTCGGAACGCATACGAGGCAAAACCGCCCGCTTCCGAGACCGCCCCATACTTATCCCCGTACAACTGTAGACCGACGCCTACCCGCTCCCGGTTTAGTGGCATATCCATCGTAAAGGTCGCCGTTTGCGGTGCTCCCTCCACCCCTGTCCACTGGTTGCGGTACAGGGCAGACATGCTCAGGACATCCCGACTGCCTGCATAGGCTGGGTTCAAAGCCATCATGTTGAACATGTACTGCGAGAACATCTTGTCCTGCTGAGCCTGGGCCGGCTTGCTGCCGATCCCAAGGATCAGCAGCAGCCCTACCGCCCACTTTTTTGTTGAAAACTGATTTGCCATCGGTCTTAGCGGTTAATCATCATGTAGCGTACAAACCGGCGACCGTCGCTGGTTCGGATCACGTAGTAGTAGGTGCCATCGGGCAGTCCATCAGCATCCGATCCCACCGTTACACCGGTATTCGGCTTGCCATTCCAATCGTTGTGGTAGTCTTCGTTCTTGTAAACCATATTCCCCCAGCGGTTGTAGACTTCCAGACTTACCGTGACTCCCGCTAGCCCCCGGATCACGAACAGGTCGTTGATGCCATCGCCATTTGGTGAGAAGCCTTCCGGAATGAAGACGCTCTGGTCGGTGGGTGGCAGGTTGAGCGGAGTGGCTTCACGTTCGTTGTCATCGGTCGGATTACCATTGCCATTGAGGTCGGCGATGAGCCCATTGGTGGACACATCGGTAACGACTCCAGTTGGCGAGTTGGCCTGAGCGAAAGCCGAGTTGAGGAACGTAGTCGTGCTGCCATTCGTAGCCACATTGATAACCACCAGGATGGTATCGATCTGACCCGGTAGCAGCGTGCTGGTGCTGTCGCCGATGACGATGAGCGATTCGGCGTTTCCATCGAAGTTAGGATTGAGCTTCAGTGTGCTACCCGTAGAGGTTGTAATTGGGGCTTTGACCACCGAGTACCTCGATCCTGTCTGACTGTTGAAAACTTTCGACAGTGAATCGCTCACGCTGACACTCCTAAGGATTGTGGTCCCGAAGTTCTGAACAACGATCTGATAGGTGACGTTGTAACTTCCATCAGGTTGGCGAGTGGTATCAGCCACAGCCATGGCAACGCCAATGTAGGATGCTCCGGAGAGACCGTTCAGTGAAACTGGTGTCGGCTCATTGTTATTGCGCGGATCCAGATCATTATCGGGGTCTTCGTTTATACCAGCCGTCGACGTATCTGCTATAACTACATTATCAGGGCTCAAAGCGGTTGCATAAGCCGTGTTATAGAACGTCAACGAATCCGCATTCTTCGCATTCACCCGAACCGTAAAGACCAGATTGCGAGTAGCGCCAACAGGCAATGTACTCAAGGAGTCGACCAGCATGTTTGTGATCAGTCCCTGGCCCGTGTAGAGCGAATCGGCGGTCAGGCCTGAATCAGCAGTTACCTGAATCCGATCATCCACAATCAAGGCACCGTGGCCGAAGGTTTGGGAGAGGTTATCCACCACCTGTACGTTCGTTAGTGGTACCATACCCAGGTTGCTCAGCTTAATGGTGTAAGTAACATCATAAATACCAGTTTGCAATAGAGCAGGTTTCCCGACCGACTTGGCAACACCTAACAGTGCCGTCGGTAGATCGAAACGAACACCGGTGGCCGTAGCCCCCGCAGGTTTGGGGTCCAAGCCATTATTCGATATATCGGTCACGGTCTGAGTTGTATCAGCGGTGTGTCCTTCACCTGTAATGGTCGAGTAGAACGGCCCTTTATTACCATTCGTTTTCACATTAACCGTTATTAAAACGGTATCCTGTTCGCTTACATTCAGATAGCTTGCATCGGTCAGTAAGTTTGGCTCGGTGTTACCATTGAAAGCAGCATTTGCGACCAGATGGCTACCGGCACCGACGACTGGCGATCCAACTACGGAGAACGAAGTAGGAGCCGGGAAAGCTTTCGCCAGGCTATCGGTTAGACTTATGCCATAGAGGGCTACATCACCGAAGTTCTTCACGGTTGCTTTGTACGTAACATTATAGCTACTATCGGGCTGCAACTCAATTTTAACGACCGCCAGTGCAACACCGATGCTCGGTCCACTTGTCTGGGGTGCGCCCAGCGTAAATGTAGAGAAGCCTGCGTTGTTAGTCGGGTCGCCATCGTTGTCCGGATCCACATCACCACCGTCAACAGAAACGTCTTCGACCTTAGTACCGTTACTCAGCGCCGATATCGCAGCAATGTTGCTGAACGTTTTTGTGGAGTCCCCTGAAGCGCGCTTCACCGTCACATCCAGGAAGAACGTTTGTGAGCGTCCTGGCGCTATGTAGCTGCTTGTCGAGTCGAATAGATTCGTATTGGCACCTGTTCCGGTAAAGGCTGGGTTATAGGCCAGACTAAAGTCCGCACTCGTCGTGCTAACCGTTGCTGCTTCGATCTGATTCGGAGCGAAAGCGTGTGCCAGATCATCCTTCACCTGAACACCTTTGAGCGTATCATCCCCGAAGTTGGTGACCACAAACCCATAGCGAATATTGATCAGCGAGTCACCCACAGCAGTCGGAGTGCCAACAACTGCTTTGGCCAGCCCAACAATACCTGTTTTAGCCGCTGACGTATCTTTTACGGTTACGCTTGAGCTATTGTTGGTCAGATCGGTGTCCACATTATCCAGATAGGTAATCTGTGCCGTATTCACCACTTCGCCTTTGGTTAACAAACGAGCTGTGAATACAATCGATTCGCTTTTGCCCACTGGCAAGCTGTCGATTCGTTTGGTCAGCACTCCGTACGAGACCGAAGACTTCGGTGTGAGTACCGAAACCAGTTCCAGCCCTTTAGGCAGCACATCCCGTACATCCACGTTGTGGGCAGTGTACTTACCCTGATTGCTTACCGTCAGCGTATAGGTTACCAGTTCTCCGCGTTTCACTACCGACTTGTCGGCTGTTTTGGCCATCACCACATCGGCCGTCAGTGTATCAGCTGCACAGTTGAAGACTTTCACTTCAATCTTGGCGGGTGCACTCAAACAACCTGTGGGCCCTTTAGCCACCACCCAGTAAGTCCCTTCGCAAACCGAATCCGGGCGAATCACGATGTTGGCAGTGTTGCATTCGCAAATCCGGTAGCCATACGAATAGCCAGCGATAGTTGAAGACAGGGCTTTGGTCAAGTCTACAATTTTCGCGGGGCAACTGTTGCGCAGATTCGACACCAGCGGAGGCAGAACCGGATCGGCCACATTTACCGTGACATTATTTGATTTTACGGAACTACACCCTTTTGGATCCAGCACCTGTACATTGTACACGCCACTGGCTTGCACTACAATGGTTTGGGTAGTGGCTTTGTTGTTCCACAAATAACCAGCCGCGCCATCGGGTGCTTTCAACCGTACCGAGTCTCCGTAACATAAGCTGGTAGACCCAAGGATTGAAATAGTCGGGATAGTTTTGCTTCCCTCGATAGTCAGAATCATATCGTCGGTCGCTACCGGACAACTGGCATTGTTGGTACTCACCGACAATGTCAGTGTCACCTTGCCAGCCAGGATATCCTCCGCACTGGCCCTATAAACTGCATTCAACAGGAAGGCATTATCAAACGTACCATTGCCGCTGGTAGTCCAGTGGGCGGTTTTACCCGACCCTCCCAGCACACCTGCTAATTGGTAGGTCTTGGCCGCACAGATGCCCGCATCTTTTCCTGCATTGGCCGTCGCCGGATTCCGCTCATCGCAAGGTAGCTGTGCTTCGCAACCAGTGATCTGTACATGAACCGCCACCGGCAGACTCACACAACCACTCACCGTTCTCTCGACTATATAGTACGTCCCAGTGCCGACCACTGAAGGATTGGCTACTTTCGAGGCTGCACTTAGGGTCGCATCTGTATAGTACTCAAAGACGCCCCCAGAGGTCGAAACCGTACTGCTCACCGCCGTGCTCAGATCCACCGTATTGAAGGGACAACTGTTTAGCTTGTCTACCACCACAGGCGAAGCCACTTTGGGCAATACCGTAACTACCACTGCATTCGATGCCGCACTCTTACACTGAGCCGAGCTATTGCAACTGGCCGTGTAAGTCGCACTGGTTGTCAGCGAGACCGTGATCGATTGACCCACCTGATCATTCGACCAGGTTACATAGCTGTTGTCGGGGCAACCCTGGGCCACCAGCGTCACTGGCGAGCCGAAGCAGGCCGTCGTGCTGGTCGAACCGCCAGCCACCGAAACCGTGGGAGCTGCGGGAGTTCCGACCGTAATCGTGTTGAAGGCTGACCACTCACTGGCACATTGACCCACCACACATTTTACTCGATACTGTACCGTTTGGGTAGGTGTGACTGTCAGTACACTGCCCGTGGTACTGGCCGGATCCGACCAGACATAGGTACCTCCAGCGCAGCCGATAGCCGTCAGCGAGACGGTTTCACTAGTGCAGATGACGGGTTTATCAACTGCGATGGCTGGAATGGCTGGTGTACCCAGCTTCAGCACCAGGGGTTGAGATACCCCACTCGAGCAACCATCCACTGTACAGATGGCCGTTATCGATAGATCACTGTTGAGCACTTTGACGATACTCGCTCCTATCGATTGGTCACTCCAGGTCACGACACCATTCGTACAACCCTGGGCTGTCAGCGTCACACTGGAGCCTGCACAGACGGTTGGGGAAGAGCCTGCGCTCAGCGTTGGCGGAGCCACCACCCGTACACTAACCTTCGCTCCTATTAGATCCAGATCCGCACATACATGCTGGTCGGTGATCAACTTGAGCACATCGGCACTCGTGGTAATGCCCGGTTTGACAGCCGACAGATTCAGGTAGTTCTTATCGCCTACGGTTGCGTTATAAACCAGCGTATTGATGGTGTATTCAGCACCCACCGCTGACAGGCTAAAGCTAGGAGTGGCACTGGTTTGTTCGACAACCAGACCCGCTCCCTGAGTCAGCAGATACAGTACCGAGTAGCCCGCTGGCTGAACCAAACCACCATTGGGTGTAGCCGCCACAATTACACTCGTACTCGTTCCTACGCAAACCGTTGGGCTCACAGGAACCAGCGTACCGGCTTTGGCCACACAATCACCTTTGTTGATGATGATGGCATTGGACGGAGTACTCAGGCAGTCATGGAATTTGCATTGGGCATAGTAGGTCTGGGCTCCGTCAGGCTGGACTACCAGTACCGCCCCCCGGTTATTGCCCGTAGCGTCCATAGCCGACCAGATCACCTCACCAATACAGCCTGTCGCCGTAAGAGAGATAGTTCCACCCGGCTCCACGGCGGTGGCCGAGGCTACAATGGTGGGAGCGCCGACTGGCATAACGGTAATCGTATAGGCATCTGATGCTTCACTGGGACAAGCTCCCTGCTGGCAGTAGACGGTATAGGAAGTGGTCACGCTTGGGGCCACAACGATGCTGGCAGTTGTCTCCTGGGTGCTCCAGTGAGGGGTACCGACGCAGTTTTTGACATTAAGTTTGACGGTTTCGCCGGGGCAGATCGTATCGGCACTACACACACAACGGACAATGGTCGGTTTGGATGTGGGTGTCACATTGATATTGATCACGTTCGACTGACCGCTGGCGCAGAGCGTGCTATTAGCGGGCCGACATATGGCGTAGAACGACTTATTAGTTGGCGTAGCAGTTACCGTTATTACGGCTCCTCTCTGATTATCGGACCAGATGATGTCGCCCGTACAACCGGTAGCGGTTAGTGAAACGACCGCACTGCTACAGACCGATAGACTTGACGCGGTCACAATTGGCGCTGCAAGACCCGATGTAGACACAGTAACACGTACTTTGTTTGATGGATCGCTGGTACAATTGCCAACTTTGCAAGTAGCATAGTAGTCTCTGGATTCACCAGGCACGACCTGGATGATCGGACCAACTTTATCCAGACCCACCCATTGTACTGTTCCGTTACAGCCCGTAGCCGTTAGCGAGATCACCTGACCACTACAGACCGACAGACTCGAAGCCTTCACAATCGGAACCGAGGGTGATACAACCGTCACCGGCAACGAAGCCGATGGGTCACTGATGCAATTCTCGCCCGTTTTGCACTGGGCAAAATAGCTCGTACTAGCTGATGGGTAGACCGAAATGCTGCTTCCCACCTGTTTATCACTCCATACGACAGTGCCTGTACAGCCGTAAGCTGTCAGTACCACTTTGGCGTTGGCACAGACCGAATCCACATCCGCACTGATGGCTGGAATCGTCGGTGCGACTAGTTGAATCACGGTAGGCTGCGAGGTTTTACTTGCGCAACTACCTGTATTACAGTAAACTGTGAAGATTTTATTACCTACTGTTGGCGTGACAACAATGCTGCTTGTGGTAGCCGTTGTGCTACTCCACTGTGGCGTTCCCAGACAGTTGTTGATCGTCAGTGTGACGTTGCTGCCTGGACAAACCGCCGTTGCACTGCTAACGATGCTCGGTGTCGGCACGTCTGTTGCAATATCAATGGTTTTAGCGGCTGGTTTGCTCAGACAGGTACCAATGATGCAGGTAGCTGTATAGGTGGTTTTGGTCATCGGATTGACCACGATAGAAGCACCGGTTTGGGGGCCTTCTGACCATTCTACGATACCACCGGCACAGCCCGATGCAGTCAGGGTGACCGAAGTACCAGGGCAGACGGTTGTGGCACTGGCCACAATTGTCGGTGGCTGCGGATCACGAACTGTAATGGTGACCAGGTTGGAAACTCCGCTCGTGCAGCTAGTGCCAGAAATGCAGCTGGCTGTGTAGGTTGCTGTTACTTCAGGCTTGACTGATACTGAGAGCCCTCGCTGACCATCAGACCAGATGACAGTACCGCTCGTACAACCCGTTGCTTTCAGGGTTGCCACATCACCTTTGCAGATTTCGCTAACGGCACATGCAATATAGGGTGGCTCAACAGAGCACGGGTTCATCGGTATGGTCACTGACGATGTATCATTGCCAGGATGGCCAGGATCGTTGTTCGAACCACCGATTATTGCCGTATTCTTAATTGAACCTGTACCCGTTCCAATTATCGTCGCTTCGATAAGCAGATTACGGTTTGAGCCAGTTGTTAAGGTACCGATAGTCCAAACACCAGTAGCAGCACTATATTCTTCTGCTGGAGTCGCGCTGACAAACATCAATGTCGACGGCAATAAATCGGTTACTTTTACTGCAGTACCTGTAATTGGGCCATTGTTGGTAGCGGTTATCGAGTACGTAATTTTCTGTCCTACACTATAGGGACCAGCCGTCACAACTCGCTTAACTACGGCCAGATCGGCCTGACAGGAACCAACCGTTACAGTTACTGATGAGCGCGTAGCGCTAGTACAGTTTTCAGCACTTATGGCTTCGGCATAATAAATATTAACACCCGATTTCGCTGGCTGAACCGTTTGCTTGCCACCGCTCAGCGTCGAGCCGATCAATTTCCCATCCTGGTCATACCAGTTAATTTTGGAACCAGGAGCAAACCCGATCAGCTTAGTCGCGCCACCCTGGCAAATCAGTGTGTCGTCGCAGGCAACACCGGTTGGTGCTTCTGGCCGCTTATTGACTTTCAGGATCAGTGCGCTTGTAGATGCACTACAATCACCTGCACCATCTGGATCGTTGGTCGTGGCCGTAATCAATACTGACCCAGCCGTTATATCGGTAGTTGACGGTGTATACGTGGAAGTCAGACTATTGGGAGCACTAAATGTGCCGGTACCATTTGACGTCCAGGTTACACTCGTAGCCGAACCCGAGATTGTTGCTTTCAATGGAACCGGGTCCACCGAGCAAGTCGCCAGGCCAGGACCAACCTGAACTTCTGCCAGATTCGGACAGTTACAATTTACGACTTCAACTGTCAGTACTGTCGGGCTACTGTAGCAACCTTCTGCTGAGCGGGAAAACAGATAGTATTTACCTGCAGCTACCGCCGTTAGATTCGTCACTCGTGTAGCCTGCGAACGAATTGTACTTGTATACCATTCGTAGGTCAGTGCCGGATTGTTGTTATCAACCGGAACCGTTGCCAGGTTAACCGTTTGTTCAGGACACTTATTTTTAATGGTACTCAGTATTATAGGTGCCTGAATTGTATTTACGGTTATAATTACCGGCTTCCGAGCGCTATAGCAACCATTCACTGTCGCTTCGACATAATAAGTCGTCGTTATCGTCGGTTTCACCGTTACCAGCTGGCCATTATCAACTATGGCAAACGCGGTTCCATCCGTAGGGGTTAAGAACCAGCATATTTTTGCGCCAGGAAGAGACGATGCCGTCAGTTTAATTGAATCGCCATTGCAGAGATTAGCATCATTCGAAGCAATCAGGCTAAAGTTGGTTGGGCACGATGGCGTAAATCCAGCATCCAGTGTTGGGTTGTATTCTCCAGCCGCCAGTATCACCGACTGTGTCTGACCCGTTATCGAGTTAGCATCACTGTCTTTGGTATCATCTCCGCCCTGACTGGCCGAGGTGCTCGCATAACCCGCCGGTGTTACAAAGCTTACTGAGTAAGGAATACCGGGTGTTAAGCCAGTGAAACTATAGATACCACTGGCATCCGTTGTTGTTGACTTAAGTGGATTGTTATTGGCATCCAGCAATACGACGACGACACCCGGGATCGGTGTATCGCCACCATCCTGAATACCGTTTTTATTGTTATCCGCAAATACATAATCACCCAGACTTGCCGTCGATGGAATGAAGCCCGCATCCAGAGAGGTGTTAAACTCCCCAGCCGCCAGCGTCACCGACTGGGTCATCCCTGTAACAATATCAGCATCACTGTCTTTGGTATCATCTCCGCCCTGATTAGCCAGAGTGGCTGTATAACCCGACGGTGTTGTGAAACCCACTGTGTAGGTGGTGCTGCTGCCTGAAGCCAAACCGGTGAAACTGTAAAAACCAGTTACATCAGTGGTCGTCGTCAACGAAGCTACCCCGTTGACATACAAAACCACTTTGACACCCGGAATTGGTGTATCGCCACCATCCTGAATACCGTTTTTATTGTTATCCGCAAATACATAATCACCCAGACTTGCCGTCGATAGTATCAGACCGGCATCAACATTTGGATTATTACGGGCGATATCGGTAACCGGTTTATTCGTGTCAATGGTATAGACACGCGTAAAACCATCTGATCCGGCATCACTATCGAGCGAATCAGTGGGCGTAGAAGCTACATCCTGCTGAGAAAAAGTGAAGTTAGGTTGTACGGCGAATTTGACTTTATACTGACCATCGGTCAGGCTATCAAATAAATACCGGCCACCTCCTGCGGTTATTGTAGAATCTAGTTTGGTAGTTCCGGTAGCGTTGTATAAGTAAACCTTTACACCGTCTATACCGGTCGCTCCATCATTCTGTAATCCGTCTTTGTTCGTATCATTCCACACGTAATTACCCAGACTACCAAATAGCCCCTGAATAACTTCAATGTCACAACAGTTTAGAGCTGGACAGCCATTGATACTTGTCGTGAAACGGTAGGTACCAGGACTCTTAATGGTTAATGAAGAATCAGCGTTAATAACCGCCAAATCGGCTGAAACGGTCGTTACATTCACATTGTTTCGGTACCAGGTAATGTTCTTGTAACCCGATGGAACGGTTACCGTGAATTCATCACCCACATACCAATAGATGGGAACCGAAAAGCAGACTGTACTATAGTCATCTTCACCCAGGCTCTGGTTATTAGGTTGTGAGTCAGCATCCGTTTGATCGGCAGACATAACCTCAGCCGTATTAAACCAAACGCCACGCTCCAGGACTGTTGCCTGAAGCGTAAGAACAGCGGAGTCACCGGGAGCCACAGCACTTAAGTTCCAGAGTCCGGTAGCGGACGTGTAGTTACCTGTGCCACGAACTGTGGTGGCCGAACCTGCAACATACGAAACACCTCCTAGCGGTAACTGGTCCTTCACTACCACATTTGTAGCGGTAGCCGATCCAGCACCATTCCGAACGATAACTGTATAGGAAATAACATCACCCAATGCCGGGTTCTGCTTGCTGATTTTCTTTGAAACGCTCAAATCAATAGTAGCAGGCGCTTGTGCACGGGCTGAGCCAGTAATCAAAAATAGTAACCCCAGTAGAGAAAAGGCAGTTTTCATCAACTGCTTCGACTGTAGCAACGAATGAGTGAAGGCTATAAACGGTAATAGCAACTTTTTCAAGTTGTTTGCCTCTGAAGGGTCAATCTCAGCTGAGTCCAGATTTTGGCCGGTGTCGGGCACCGTTCTGGAGACATTTGCGAGATAAGACTGGTTTAGTAAAGTTCGCTCATTCATTGGTTGTTGTCCTAAAAAAGTGGATGCCTGGTGCAGACAATTCGTTGATTGGCCAGGAGGGCTGGGAAGTCCAGTAAGAGGGATATCAGGTGGTTCGCAGTCAGCGCGAATTGACCTGTTTATTTTCAGATCCTCTCTAGGTGGCATTATAACGGCGGTACCGACAGTAGTAGATTTAGTATCGCCCGTTAAGAGCTTGGTGGGTTTTGCCTGCAAAAGCTGCAGCAAATAGATAATGAGTCGACCTTTCAGTCGAACCATTTGATTCTTCCTGCCGGCAAGACTAATGTCTCGCATAAGAAATAGACCGGCTAGGGCCTTAAGGCAAGTTGTGCTTAGCGTAGAAGTTACTTTCATCTGCAACCTTATTTGGGGCGGTATACTTAATTACAAAAAGACCCCGCCAGCTGGCAATTGTTCAGACAGCCAAACCACTGATAAGTCACGGTTTGCATTCTACTAACAGAGGTTACTTTTTGCTAACTAAGAATCGAACGAAAACTATGCCAAAGCGTAATTTTCTCAGATTTATTCTAAGTGGCAACTATCTAAACCGTTACATACAAACAGTTTAAATAGACAAAATACCTCATCTGGTTACCAATTGTATGACAATTCATTCTCTGGTTCCGTAGACAACTTTAAGGTACTGAGAGTTGTACAGATAGCGAAAACTATGCCAATCATCCGGCAATGAGTCTTATAAATTATTTTATTGATTTTGTTCGCCTATGTGAATACATAAACCCGACAAAGTGGGGTTTTATCTGTTAGACGAAATAGAGAGAGAATATGCCCAAGGCATGCCTGAATCATCTTTATCGAAGAGTCGATAAGTACAGTGATTCAATCGAACAAACATACGTAAGAAATTGCGTATAACAAAGATTCATTCCTGGCTGGAATTTAGTCAAACAAAAAGGCGACTTTGATAGGTCGCCTTTTTGTTTGACTAAATGAATTTATTCTAAAAGTCGTAACCTAATGTTAGATAGGCGATTGGCTTACTTACAACTTTATTTTCCAGACCCCAGCCGTAATCAAATTTAACAAAATAGCCAAATAGCATTGTTCGCGCTCCGGCACCATATCCAATCAGGAAAGGATTTTTGAAATTCGTTACTACAGCCCTGAACGGAATATTACCACCGCCGACTATTTCGGTATTCAAACTATTTTGCTGGCTAAATGGGCCTTTTCCTGACCAGGCCGTTCCAATATCTGTAAAGGCGACTAATTGCAGATTCCGCAAAAAATTCGATGTGATATTACCGCGATATAAATAACGGATCAATGGTAATCGAAGCTCTAAATTAAGCAGCATATGACTGGTGCCCGTTAACTTACCTTGCCGGAATCCACGCAATGGTGCCGCAAAATCCAGGAAAAACACGTTCCGATAATCATACGGGATCTCAACGGGAATTGTGTTTGGAACCAGCAACGGATTGGATGCGATCGGTTCTTTAATAGACGAGTTAGCCCCGATCCAGTTATCCATACCGCCCAATGTGCTTTGTTTGGGAGCAGGACCACCCGACTGACTAAAGGAGAACCGGGCTGCCAATACCAGATCGCGGTGAATTTTCTGATAATGACGCAAATCGATCGATAGCCTTCTGAAACTTTCCGATGAAGACCGCAATCCAGCGTATTCTTCATACTTGACTTTCATTTTGGTTCCGATGGCCATATTCATGCCATTCATTTTCGTATTGTCGAACACGACTTCACCTCGTAAACCAGCATAGTCAGAGACACGATCAGGCTCGCTAAATGACGAAATATCGATTAAACGAGTCGTGGCGTAGAATGGTGAAAGCGTGAATCGGGTTGTCACCGAAATTGGATAGGAGGCCGATAGTGAGACACGGTTATAGCGATACTTCTGGCTTAGGCCGCTGTTGTCGACAAACAGTGTACTCCGGTCTACGCGTGCACCAAAGTCTATAAGATGGGTGAGGTTCGTATATTCGGCAAACAGATCACTATTGCGAAGGGTCGTCGTAATAAACAACCCAGCCCGTAAAACATGATTTTCCAGGAGATCGGTCAGGGTCACGTCCTGCGAGTAACCAAATCCTTTAGCCGAAATCGGATCAATCCGCCAGTTTGAATTAGCATCATTGACCGTAAACATTCCTTTATAGTTAAAAGGCCCCCGAATGGTAATGTTCTCCCGGCGACGGTTTCGGGGCAACGTTGTTGTCAGGGTAGGCGTAGTTCCCCCTATCGAACGGCGTTGGCGATATTCGGTTGCCTTCAGTACTTCCGGATCGAACTGATAATTATCGGTATCGACTTCGCCCGGTTCGAGAGCCAGCTTGCTTTCAGTGCCGGTAACACCGGTTGCAGGTCGTTTTGCTATTGATGTATCGGGTTGCGTGGTATTCGTACGGCCGGGTAGCCCTGCCGAATCAGGTTTAGTGGCTCCGGAACGAACCGCGTTAGCCTTGGCAGGATTTGCCAGTCCAGCATTAATACTGCGCTGTGTTGGAGGAGCCTGAACCGTTTGCGTTAAGTTTAATTGCGACCGGAAACCAATGTATTCTTCTCCATTCTTGAGGCTACTGTAAACAAAGCCCCCGTTTGAAGGATTCAGATCATAAAGCTGGATGCTTTCTGGAAAAGCGGTCAATTGGCCAACCGATCCAGATTCAGTATCGAGCCGGTACAGGTTACGTATTCCGCTGACGTCATTGAGGAAATAAACAACCGTTTCGCTGGCCGGAATTGGCTGTGTAGCATGCGAGAGCGAATCCGTCAGCCGTACCAGCGAAAAATCGCGTGCACCGCCCTCATGCGAGAACAAACTCAACCGATCGGTAATGCTTTTGTAGGAGCCTTTGTCGACGCCAAGCGTATCTAATTTCCGGTTTGAGCTGAAAACAACCTGTCGAGCCGTTCGCCCAACAAATTGAGGATACAGATCATCATACAGATCGTTGGTTATTTGTTGATACGACCCCCGATTAATGCTGTAAATGAATAAATCGTTTTGCCCCTTCCGGTCGGCACTCAGAATCAAGCTACCTCCATCGTCCGACGCATCTACCGAAACAACCTGCGTTAATCCGTTGATCTGGCGCTTAAACTGGCGCTTGGGCCGTTTCTCAAAGTCGCTGAATTGATACATGTTCGTTTTCCCTAGCTCGTCGGTAATAACGATCAGATTATTTCCGCGCTGCCAGGCTACGAGGGGTGTATTGGTCCGGGCTACCTGTCCATCAAGACGGTATCCACCCTGTAACACCGTCGTTTTCTTATGGTTTGTCGTATTGACAACCTCTACATTAAACTTTCCGTCGAAAAGCGTCGTATAGGCAAAATATTGTTTATCGGGGCTTAGTTTCAAACTATTCAGTACCAGCTCATCATCAGACGAACTAAGTTTAACTTGAAAATCATCGGTCCCGGCCTTGTAGGATTGCGCTACTACATTAGCCATAGCGGCATAGTATTCGCGCCACTCGCGCAGAAAGCGGTTGTAGGGTACGCCAAGCGTGCTAGAAATACTACTCTGCTCATTACGAATGATGCGGGTCAGATTCAGAATGTTCGATACATTATCCCGGCCATATTTCTGAACAATATAGTTCCAGATTGAATGTCCAACCCGTTCGGCTTCCACACCCGACAATAAAGACGGTTTTTTGACAGCCTTTGCTATTGACGCATCACGCATATAATCGTCGATCTCCAGACTATAGCCATCAGCAATATAGGAAGCGATGCCAGGCATAAACCAATCGGGCAATGTCAATAAAAGCGAACTCTGAAGTGCGTCTTTCAGGCTACCCCCATAGAGCATGTCATAGACAAATAGCATGGAGATATCATGGACAATCTGCCGACGAAAACTAATCTGATCGCCAGTAAATGCCAGTTCTACGCGCGACTTCGACAGATCAAGTTCCCTGCGGTTCAGGCCGCCCTGTGTATTAAGGCCAATATTGCTCTGAGCCAGCTCCGACGGCGAATTAAATAAGAATATTTTGACCCGGTTATAGGGCGTATATCCTAACAATTCAGTGATCCGATCAAATTCAGATTCAGCATATTGCGCCGTTAGATTCGCAATCTGGCTACCATCCTGATAATAATAGATTTCGAAGTTGGAAGTTCGTATAATCTTCCAGTCAAAACTCCGGTATTGAATCCGGTTTTTACCAAAACGCTCAAGCGCCGGGTAGTTTTGCGCTGTGGCTGCGCTCAATGTTCCCAGCCACAAGCCCATCAGCAGAATGTATTGATTTCGCATACTGATCAACAAAACGTTAGACGTCGGCTAAAAGCCCCGGAATTGAGCCAAAAAAGCTCTCTATTCAAGGCCTGAAATCGAACGCCTTAATTAACGCTATAATAACGAAACATAACGGCTAATATTCGCTTCCGGCTCTAATTCTTCGCCATCTAATAAATGCCGCGCAAATTGCTCAGCCAGATAGGGAGCTAATGAGACCCCTTTGGTGCCCATACCCCCAAAAATACCAACTGCCGGATGCTCTGGATGAATACCCACAAACGGCCGACGGTCTTTAGTTGATGGTCGAATACCAGCCTGTTGTGCAACAACCTGATAAGGAACCTTCAAAACCGCACGAACTTTCGACTCTAAAAACGATCGCCCGTCATCGGTCGTTTGCCAATCCAGGTCATGCCAGGAATAAGTAGCCCCAATCCGAAGCAATCCACTCCGAATTGGCAAAATAAAAACACCCTGATTTACTATCGATGTAATAGGATAATTCTCGACAACCGCTGTCAGAATTTGCCCTTTAACGGGATTATACGGCAGCCAGTCAAATAACAAATTCTCGCGGGCCTGAACGCCGTCACAAAATATGACTTTATTTATTTTGATGCCTTTCCATTCTACACTTTCATCCTTAATTATCAGATCAATAGAAGACACCCGGCCTTCGTAATATTGATTTTTTCGTATAAAATACCCCTTTATAATTCTGGTCAGTTCAGTTAAGTCTACCCATCCCGACTGGGTTACTTCCAAACCCCCGAATGGGTTATTTATATACTGGCTATAGGACTGATTATCAACCAATTTTGAGACATACGATTGAATTTCGGGGTCAGCTGTAATGGCGAGATAATCGGTTTGCTCGGCCAGTGAGCGAAAGGGACGGTAAATATTTTTAGGATGAAAAAAGCGAACAGCGAGTTCCTGTTCAATCTGAGAATAAAACTGATGAAGGAAAGGAAACAACTCATCAGCTTTCCAGGTACGAACCAATTTCCGGCCGGTAAGCGGATTAACGATCCCGGCTGCTACCGCCGAGGCTGATGGAAGCCCAGGATCATCGGCCAGTAATACAGAACAACCACGTTGATCAAGTATCCAGGCCAGCACAGACCCGGCTATCCCCTGCCCTACTATCAAAAAATCGGCAGTCATTCGTGTGTATAATTTGGCAAGTGTAGCAATAGATACGCAATCGGACTCAGGTTATAATCACTCACTAACGAATCTCCCTATTACTGAATAACTAATTACCCTATTACTTTCGTTTTTAACCGATGTATCTCTGCCAGCCGCCGATCTGCCAGTTCAATAACCCAATCGACCTGCTCTTCAATAGTCATGTGCGATGTATCCAGTAGAATGGCATCAGGTGCTTGTACGAGTGGGCTTTCGGAGCGAGTGGTGTCAATTAAATCCCGCTTTTCGATATTTTTAATAATTTCTTCCAGACCGACCAATTCGCCCTTTGCCAACAACTCCTGCTGACGCCGTTTAGCCCGAATATACGTTTCGGCGGTCATGAAAACTTTGATCTCAGCATTCGGGAAAACTTTGGTTCCAATATCCCGGCCATCCATCACAAGTCCTCGCCGACGTCCCATCTTCTGCTGCTGGGCTACCATTGCCCAACGAACTTCGGGGATGGCGCTCACTTCGCTGACCAGATTGGAAATGTACATCTTGCGGATTTCTTCTTCTACATTCAGCCCGTTCAAACAGGTTTCATTCTTACCCGTGCGAGCGTTATGCTTGAATGTAATATGAATGCGGTCAAGAGCAGCTTCAATTTCTTTTTTATTGGAAAACGAAACCCGTTCCTGAAGAAAGAACAGCGTTACAGCACGATACATAGCACCCGTGTCGATGTAACCGTAACCCATTTTGGCGGCTACGGCTTTAGCCGTCGTACTTTTTCCGCAACTGGAATATCCGTCTATGGCAATCACTATCTTCGGCATGAAAGGCTTGGTCCGCCGAAGCGGTAATATTTCAGCAAAATAACCACAAATTAGAGGGATAGTCAAATCAATAAAGCTTGTCGGCTATCGGTTCAACTCTCTAAATTCTGAACGTAACATGGCAAAAATATGCTCGTCCAGGTATTGATTGTTCTTTACAGCGGCTTTAAGATGTACGGATTCGTGTCGATAACCAGATGCTTCCAGTACACGCATCGAGCCTACATTTCCATCCAGCACACAGGCAAAAATCCGATTGACCTGAAAATTCTTAAAAATATAATCAGTCATGATCGGTACGGCTTCACTCATAATTCCCTGCCCCCAATAGTCTTCGCTAAGCCAGTAGCCAATCTCGGCATTATAGCGGTAAATATCGTCTTTAATCGTAAAGCCAATATTCCCTACTGCCTGCCCATCAACCTCAACAGCCAGATTATTAGGCTGTTGATAAGACTTATTGGATCGTACCCATGAATGGGCATCGCGTGGTGTGTAAGGGTACGGAAAAAAATCCCGGACGTTATTCCAGATACGACGGTTACTGGCATGGCGGGCTAACGAATCTTCATCGCCCTCACGCCAGGGACGAAGTCGACCAAGAGAAAGTTGAAATGTGATCAATGTAGTGGTCAATGGTGCGAGGGTCTTTATACGAAAGTAACTATGTATTCCACCAAATGTTAACCCAAATTTATCCTTATCCTGCGGGATTTCACACCCTGCTTTACTGAGTTCGTCGGAAAAAGTGGGGTGCTGGCAGATGAGCACGGTAGTTTTGGTCTATCCAATCAGCAACCGAAGCACCTGAACGCCGGATAGTCATGAAAATAATTTACGTTATTTCCGCCCTGCAACTCACCACGTCTGTGGCTTCGGCACAGGTCATACTGGCAGGGCGCGTAACGGACCAGAAAGGCCAATCGTTGCCCGGAGCCAATGTGTTCCTGCGCGGTACATACGACGGTGCCAATACCGACAGTACGGGTAGCTTCCGTTTCTCTACCACCCGAAAAGATACAGCTACCCTACAGGTTTCCTATATCGGTTATGAGTCATTCAGCAAAAAAGTGACCCTGGGTTCTCCTAATCCCATTGCTATTCGGCTCACCGAAGCAGCCAACGAACTGAATACGGTTGTCATCACAGCGGGGTCGTTCGAAGCGTCCGACGAACGCCGGATGACTATGCTCAAGCCAATGGATATTGTAACAACCGCCGGAGCCAACGCTGATATCACCGCTGCCATGAATCTGTTGCCGGGTACGCAACGGGTTGGCGAACAAACGGGATTGTTTGTGCGGGGAGGCTCTGGAGAGGAAGCAAAAGTAGTGATCGATGGGATGATCGTCCAGAATCCGTATTTCAGTTCGATGCCCGATGTGCAGTCACGAGGGCGATTTCAACCGTTTATGTTTAAAGGAACATCCTTTAGCACAGGTGGATATTCAGCCCAGTATGGTCAAGCACTCTCATCAGTCCTATTGCTCAATACCACCGATAAAACCCAGAATGAAGGAGTTAGTTTGAGCCTGAATCTGGCGAATGCTGGCATCAGCTACGACCATGCTACGGAGAAATCGTCGGTATCTGCAACGGGCTATTATGGCAATCTCAAGCCTCTTTTCAGTCTGGTTCGGCAAAACATCGACTGGACGCACGTACCCGAATTTGCCGGATCGTCTTTAACGTATCGGCTACAACCTACTAAAACCGGTATGTTCAAGTTTTACGGCATGTATTCCGACAGTAGGCTTGGTATGAATTTCGTCGATCCTTCGAATGAAACGGGCAAAACAGCACTTCAGCAGCACAATCGTAACTTCTTCACCACCAGTACCTATACCGATAGCTGGGCTAATGGCCGCTGGCTGCTCAATTCTGGTTTATCGTATAGCTATGACACAGACGCAACCACGTTCGATACCCAGGATTTTGGGCGTTCAAGCGCTCGGGCACAGGGCCGGTTTGTGCTGACTCGGCTCTTTGGCAACAACTCACTACTGTTTGGTACCGAAGCCCACGCTATTACAATAAAAAATTCAGTACAGGGAATCCAATACGCTCTGCATGATAATTATGGCGCAGTATTCATTGAGTCGCAGACTTACCTGGGACGCAATTTAGCCGTACAGGCAGGAATCAGGGGCGAATATTCGTCGGTACTCAGCCGATTCAACCTGGCTCCCCGCTTATCCCTGGCTTATAAAACAGGTATGTTCAGTCAGGTATCGATGGCGTATGGGCAATTTTACCAAACGCCGGATTATCGCTATCTCTATCGCAATACGTCTCTGGATTTCGAACGGGCCGATCATTTAATTCTCAACTATCAGATCATTAAAAACAAGCGCACATTCCGAATTGAGACTTTCTATAAAAACTACGCGCAGTTAGTCCGTGAATTTACGGGGCAACCTTTTGACGCCAATCCCTATCGTTTTCCGATCGGCACGACGAATAACACGGGCAATGGTTATGCACAGGGGTTCGACGTTTTCTGGCGCGATCAGAAAACGATTAAGGGCCTCGATTACTGGGTTACCTACAGCTATGTAGACTCCAGGCGGCTATTTCAGCAATACACTGTTCAGGCCACTCCGACATTCATTTCTAATCACAACATAAGCCTGATTATGAAACGGTATTTCGAGAAGATCAGCACGAACATGGGGCTAACCTACACGGTCAGTAGTGGCAGACCTTACTTCAATCCTAATAACGAAGTATTCCTTGCAGACCGGACACCCATAGTTAACAACCTCAGTTTCAGTGCCAGTCATATCATGAGCATTAAGAAAAATTTTGTAGTGCTCTATGCTTCAATCGATAACATCCTCAATACGCACAATGTGTTTACGTATCGCTACACACCCGATGCAAAGACCCGCTATGCTGTTGGTCCACAGTCATACCGGAGTTTCTTCGTCGGTGGTATGATCATGCTGTCGAAGAAAGCGAAGGTAAATGTGAACGAATTATAAGAAGGAAACCATATGCTGATAGAACCAGGTCAAACCTCAATCAGGCCAGCAGTTGTAGCCGTCGATGAAGCCGCAATTCGCGAGGTATTTGCTCAACTGGCAGTAGCCTGGAATGCTGGCGATGCCAGAGCGTTTAGTCAATACTTCACCGATGACTGTGATTACGTCACCTTCGCAGGACAACATATCAAGGGCAGACAAGCGAACGAACAGATTCACAATGAGCTATTTAACTCCTGGGCACTGAAAGGATCTACGATGCATGCAGGACCCGAATTGCCTTCGATTGCCTTTTTGAGTACTAATGTTGCCCTGATGCATTCGACCGGAACGATTCAATTACGCTTTCAGAAGAAGCCCCCTTTGAACCGATTATCGATCCAGACAACCGTTTTGGTCAAAGCAGGCGGCCAGTGGAAAGTCAGGGCGTTTCACAACTGTCGTGTGCAGAAACCGGGCTTATTCCAGCGATTTCTTATGGCATTTAAAAGCAAGTAATCAACCACAGGTCAAACTAACCAATCTCATGAAAACAATCATTCTCATCATCATCGCGGCTCTCACCGCCCACTGCCCGGTATGGGCGCAATCTGACCAATATAAGCAGGCAATGAGCGAAGCCATTGGTACGATGAAAACGCATACCGAAAAAACACCAGCCGCCGATTTACTGGCAACAGCGAATCAGTTTGAACGCATTGCCGGAGCGGAGCCTAAAGAGTGGTTGCCGCGTTACTACGCTGGTTTGAACTACGTTTATTTAGGCTTTACGGGGAAAGACGAAGCGACCAACGATAAATTCCTCGATCAGGCCGACGTCAATCTGAAAGCGGCAGAGGCTATTTCCCCCGATAACGACGAATTAGCTGTTTTGAAAGCGTATATTGCTCAGGCGCGGATGGTAGTCGATCCGATGAGTCGCTGGCAGCAGTATGGGCCACTTTTTCAGGCAGGTTTAGTTAAAGCAAAAGGCCTCAATGCCAATAATCCACGCACCTATGTACTGGAAGGATCATCGCTCATGTACACACCCGAGCAGTATGGTGGTGGGCCTACTGCAGCCTGTCCGGTATTAAAGCAGGCCACCGAAAAATTCGCTAGTTTTAAACCAGCCAGCGACTTAGCGCCCATGTGGGGCCAGAAGCAAATAGAACCATTACTGGCAAAATGCCCAAAATAAGAGCAGTATTCAGCGTATGGCTTTCGGTTTATAGCAAACGGAAGAGCTAGTAGCAACAAGGTACCAGTAACTTTTAGATCAGATACCGTAAACTGTAAATCAATAACTAACGAATGACTCGCGAGCAACTTATCGGCACAATCGGCAAAAATGGCAGGCGCCTTAATATGCGGGCATCTGACCTGGCCGATTTCGATTTTAGCGGTATTGACCTGACGCAGGCTGACCTTCGTTTTTCGAACCTCGCCAGAGCTAATTTTCGGGGAGCCATATTGCGACAGGCTAATCTAAGCTTTTCGGAACTCAGCGGGGCTGACTTTACGGATGCCGATTTGTATGAAGCGAACCTGAATTTCTGCGGGTTGATGAATGTGAACCTGACGGGCGCTAATGTAGAAGGAGCCACATTCAACTTTGCCGGGCGCAGTAAATACATCCCGGAAAAGATCAAAGCAGAACCCATCACCTTAACGACACTGCTCCAGAAACCAGGCTGGGGAACCTTTATTGGCTCTTTTCTGGGTGCTCTCCTGATCTATGGTTGCAATGCGATCATCTATTTTACTCATCTGATTCTCAATGCTACCGATCCACTGATAGCGGGCCTGTATCGGTTCCTGATCATCGAGAATATCACCGATGGAGCCGCTGTTTTCCTGTTAACATGGGCACTATCGGGTTGGCTTACGAGTCAATTTAAAGCCATCTGGGTAAGACACCTACTGGTCAGTGTTGCCGTAATTATCAGCTTCTTTAGCATCAATACGGTTTTATATATGCTGTTGGGAAAACCGTTTATCGATGAATTAGCTAAACGGCCCATCGGGGTCGAGCAAACAGCATCCTGGTATTTCTATGTATTAGGTGATTTACTCATCGCCAACATCTTCCTTTATGTTCTTCAACAAGGTCGCCAGTTGACCCGGAAGCTCTCAGAGCAGGAAATTCAGCTTCTGAATCTGGAGAAATTAAAAACACGGGCCGAACTGGATGCTTTACAGGCTAAAATTAATCCACACTTTCTGTATAATGCCCTCAATAGTATTGCCAGCCTGGTTCACGAGGACCCCGACAAGGCCGAAGAAATGACGTTGTTGCTGTCAAAACTGTTTCGTTACTCGACAAGCCGCAATGGCGAATTATTTTCTACCCTGGCCGACGAACTGGAGATGGTTCGAACCTACCTACAGGTTGAACAAGTGCGGTTCGGGAATCGGTTAACGTTTAGCGTTGAAGTGGCCGATCCGGCCCTGAATGAGCTCAAACTGCCTCAGTTTTTGTTACAGCCCATTGTCGAAAATGCCATCAAACATGGGATCGCGAAACGCGCCGACGCAGGCCGTATCGACGTCCGTATTTATGAGAAAAACGGTGAACTCAATCTCTGTGTCCATGATAACGGCCCCGCTTTTTCCGACGATATGAGCGGTGGGTATGGCCTACGAAGCATTCAGGATAAACTTAAACTACTCTACGGCGACGACGCCCGCGTAGAACTTCAGAACTGGCCACTCAAGCAGGTTCTCATATCTATTCTTATGAGTAAAGTTCGAAGTGGTTATTCGCTGGTGATTCCCGATACAGATGCTTAATCACATTAATCCCATGACATTCCCGCTCAAAACCATACTTATTGACGATGAGCCACTGGCTATTAGCCGGTTACGCCGTCTTCTCATCAAATACAATGATACGTTTGAGGTTATAGGCGACGCATCGAACGGGGCCGAAGGTTTAACGCTGATCGAAGCAGAGCGCCCGGATGTAATTTTTTTAGACATCGAGATGCCATTGCTCAACGGCTTCGAAATGCTTTCGCGACTCACAGCCATGCCGCTGGTTGTGTTTGCCACGGCTTTCGATCAGTATGCGATTCGGGCATTTGAAGAAAACTCGGTCGATTATTTACTAAAGCCCGTTGAAGCAGATCGATTGGCTCGTACAGCGCAGAAAATCAGGTCATTGGTCGAGCGAAACGATCCATCAGAGTTAGGCAGCGGCCCGATGTCGGACAATTTAATGCGGCTTTTGGCCCAGATGCAGCCGAAGAAAGAAATCTACTCAATCTCGGTAAAAACGGGCGAAAAAATCCGGCTGGTTCCTCTGTCAGACATTGCTTTTTTTGAAGCCGAAGACAAATATGTTTTCCTGGCTACGATGGACGGGCAGAAGTTTCTGACAACCTATACGCTGACAACACTCAACGAAAAGCTGCCCGACACGTTTGTCCGCGTGAGCCGGTCGGTGATGGTCAATCGGCATAAAATTGCCGAAATCCATAAGCATTTCGACGGCAAATTCCTGCTGGCCATGAGCGATAAGAAAGGTACCAAGCTGACAACGGGCAGTACCTATGGCGAAGCTGTGCGGCAGATGCTGGAACTTTAACAAACAACGTTATGAAAGCCGCTACTGAACGTAAAATCATACGCTGGTTTCATATTCTGGCCAGCATTCCTATACTGGGCTATATTTATGGGCCGGTTGCCTCACTACCTGAGCCAGCTTTTGCCGTCAAATTTGTCATTCTCCCTGCCGTCGTTTTATCCGGATTCTGGCTCTGGTTGGGGCACCACGTCCGGAAGTGGTGGCGTACCGTGAGTGGCGGGAATACAAACGTACGCACGGCACAGGGGCGAACGCGCTAAACAATAAAAAGCCTGTATTTTTTAGCGCGTTCGCTCAAAAGCGTGCCACGGTTACTGACGATGTTCCTGATAACCGTGGCACGCTTTTGAGCGAAAGCGCTATTTTTGCAGGAAACAGCGAAACCTATGAGCAAGAAAAACCGCAGTGGCATTGTTTACTCAACCAATCCAGACTTTGATTACCAATCTGACGATCAGTCGGAAGCCGAAACAATACCTCCAGCCCAGCAAAACCTGAAAATCTGGCTAGAGAAATTAGGCGGCAATAAGGTCGTAACAAGTATACGCGGTTTTATCGGCACCAATGCTGATTTGACAGATCTCGGTAAGCAACTAAAAACCGCCTGTGGTGCAGGCGGTTCAACAAAAGACAACGAAATCCTGATTCAGGGTGACCACCGCGACAAAGTACTGACGTGGCTCACAGGCAAAGGTTATAAAGTGAAGAAAGCAGGCGGATAAAGTCCGTGCACAGGAGACCAAATCCCCGATTGTGAAGACTGTTTACGGCACACTGGCTACTCAATTCCTCCCATCCATTTCTTCAGTGGCTTAACAAGTACCAAAAGCAGAAAGCCAAACCCCAGACTGAAATAGGCAACTTTCTGGAACATTTCGGGCATCTGGTGCACATTTTTCTCATCGAATCCGCCCGCAAACAGACCGGCGATCAGGTTCCCCAGTGATGTACCTACGAACCACAGGCCCATTAGCTGGCTAGTATAGCGTTTGGGGGATAATTTGGAAAAGGCACTCAACCCGACGGGGCTCAAAAACAGTTCGCCAAGGGTAAAGAACAGATACGTAAATGCCAGAAAGAAAGGCGATGTACGAACGCCAGTACCACTAAGAGCCAGCCGGGAGGCTACTACCATAACGACATAAGCTAATCCAAGCAGCAGTAGGCTAGTCGCAAATTTGGCAGGAACAGCAAAATCAATCTTTCGCTTGAACAGGAAAACCCATAAAGCCGCCAGAACCGGCGAAAAAATGAGGATAAAAGCGGGATTTAGATTTTGAAACCAGCTCGAAGGCATCTGCCACCCAAACAGGTTAAGGTCGGTATAGCGATCGGCAAAAATTTGCAGTGATGATCCTTGTTGTTCATTTCCCGCCCAGAATAAAGCTGATGCCAGAAAAAATACGAATAGAACGACAACCCGCTTTTTCTCGACACTATCGAGCCCACCCGCAGCCAGAATATAAACAAAGTAACTTACAGCGATGAGCGAAATAATCGTGCCCATTGCCTGAGCCAGCCCCTGCGCGGTTGTCATATCGATCACTCCGGCCAGTTGCAAACCGGCCAGAATTGCCACCAACACAGCCAGGAACACCAATAGCGAACGATTGCCCGTCGACGACTTTTCATCTCCAACGGATGTTGGTACCACAAAGAGCCCCCGGTCGCCGAGGTATTTTTGGCCGAACATCCTGAAAGTAATGATACCTAGCGCCATTGCGATAGCTGCGGCTCCAAATCCGTAGTGCCAGCTAATTTTCTGTCCCAGATAGCCTACGATCGAAATACCGAGCAACGACCCAGTATTGATACCCATGTAGAAAATAGAAAAGGCAGCGTCTTTACGAGCACCGCCTTCAGGATAAAGTTCGCCTACAAGGCTGCTAATATTGGGTTTCAGCAATCCCGTTCCAATGGCAACCGTGCAGAGGCCGGCATAGAACAATCCGGGTCCCGATGGAATGGCTAAAATGATATGACCGAGCATAATGACTATGCCGCCGTACAGGATCGATTTGCGCTGCCCCAGCAGGTTGTCGGCAATCCAGCCTCCAGGCAGCGAAAGCAGGTAAACAGAAGCGGTATAAATGCCATAAATAGCGGCCCCATCAGCTTCGGTCAAGCCCATCCCACCCCGAACATTATCAATTAGAAACAGCAGCAGAATGGCTCGCATACCATAGTAGCTGAACCGCTCCCACATTTCGGTAAAAAATAAGACGAAAAGGCCCATCGGATGGCCGAAAAGCGTGGCCTCATTAACGGGCTTCTCAATAGTAGCTTCCATGCAGTTAGGTTAATTGGTCAGTTTGCCGAAGAATATGCCTGTAATAACGAAAAAATAGTTGTAAATATACCTTCAGCATCCGAAACCAGCAAGGCTACCTAATTACCATCCGGCGTAAACTCCCATAAATCATTAAACCGCGTCTGACCGCTTGACCCCGTCGTTATATAGCCTTTGGAGCTGGTAGCAAAGCCAACCGCTCGTGTTCGGGCCGTCCCTTCAAACGACGATTTGGTATCCCAGGAATCATCGGTGGGATCATACGCCCATACGTCGTAATCGCCTGAACGCTGTGTACAGGCACCTGTTATGAGATATCCCATTTTATTAATCGAAAAACCGACGCTGTAGGAACGGGCGATGGATGTTCCGGTAAAATTCCGACGCTCTTTCCAGACGTCTTTCGAGGCATCATAAGCCCAGAAATCATTTTGATTCACATTATTGGTGCTTCCTGTTCCAAGATAAGCTATGTTGTTAATAACAAAAGTTGCGGCACCAAGCCGTGCCCGGCCGCCAAAATCTGCCTTACGCGTCCAGGAATCTGTCGCGGGAGTATAGGCCCATAAGTCTTTCTGTTCGGCACCGTCAGACCCCGTCGCTACAAAACCGATCCCCTCTACGGTAAATGCAATGGCCGACCGTCTGGCCGACCCGCCAAAATCGGCTATCGGAGTCCACTTATTGGCGACCGCATCATACGCATAGAAATCCTGTAGCAAATTGCCCGTAACCCGGTCAAGGCCGGTTCCAACGTAGCCTTTATCGCCAATAGTAAAACCAACCGCTTCACTACGGGCTTTTCCGGGGAAGTCGGCAATTTGTGTCCAGGAATTTTTTGCCGGATCATACTGCCAGAAGTCAGCAAGTGGGTCTTTATCGGTATTGGCCCCGGTTCCGACAAAAGCCAGATCACCAATGGTAAATGTTACAGCCGCATTTCGAGCTGTTCCGCTAAGATCTGACCTTGGATGCCAGCCTCCGGCAAGGGGTGACGTATCATTCATGGTACAGCTATGCAGTAAAAAACTGATGAAAACACATAAAATCCCAGATGCACTACTGCGTTTCATAGCCTTCTATTGTGGTTAGAGTACTCCAACGTTTCTGTAGGATTGTAAAGTATACGATTGCCAATTCTTAATAGTTTTAACGAAAGAATTCTTAACTTTTGAATTAGTCTTACCTTTTGCGTCACTCATTGCGTATGCTTCTTCCCTTCAATTTCCAGAAAGATACCTATTTACTACTCAACTTGTCGGCCACAAATCCTGACCTGGCATTGCTTGATTTAACCGATACGCACCTCTTTACTGATTATATTTCCGGGAAACTACAGGAAGCAGGCGTTAAAGTCGGCCTTGGTGGTTATAACGAACACCGCGTCATTTACCGTCGCAGCGAACACTTTAATACCCAGGAAGAACCCCGCGAGATTCACCTCGGCATTGACTTCTGGGCCGAAGCCGGAACGCCCGTCTTTGCACCCTTAGCCGGGATCGTCCATAGCTTTCAGGACAATGCCAACTTCGGCGACTATGGCCCAACCATTATTCTGGAACATACTTTTGGCAGGAAACCGCTCTATAGCCTCTACGGTCATCTTACGCGTTCGTCGCTGAATGGGCTATATGTGGGAAAGCAAATTGACGTCGACGATAAAATCGGGGAGATTGGCCCCTACCCCGAAAATGGTGACTGGCCTCCACACCTCCATTTTCAACTCATGACCGATATGCTTGGCCGCCAGGGTGACTTTCCTGGCGTTTGCACAATAAGCGATCGTGCGAAGTTTCTGGCGATCTGCCCGAATCCCAATGATCTTCTGGGCATTCGGGGTTTATAAAACTTCCCTCATCTAATCTCAGTATTACTGATTAGTTTTTGCGCCTTAAAGTTTGGCACGTTAAGCAATAGCCTATATTTGATTTTCATTTATTCACTATTTCGAGTTGGCTCTTTAGCCAGCCATGAATGGCTTATTTTCAGCACACAATGAACGAACACAGTAAAAACTTTCTGTATCAGTACCTTAATAATGCCTCGCCAACTGGCTTTGAATCGTCGGGGCAGCAGATCTGGCTGGATTACCTAAAGCCTTATATCGACGAGCATATTGTGGATACCTACGGCACGGCAGTAGGAGTCATAGGGCCAGGGAAAGACTATAAAGTGGTCATTGAGGCTCACTCCGATGAGATTTCATGGTTCGTCAATTTTATTTCTGACGACGGTTATCTATTCGTCCGACGAAATGGTGGTTCCGATGCCGTTATAGCTCCTTCCATGCGAGTCAATCTACATACCAAAAAGGGTGTTGTAGAAGGCGTATTTGGCTGGCCAGCTATCCACGTCCGCGACCTCGCTAAAGACACTGCCCCTAAAGTAACTGATCTGTTTATCGATATTGGTGCAGCAACCAAACAGGAAGTGCTGGATATGGGAGTCCACGTCGGTACGGTGTGTACGTTCTCTGATGGCTTGATGGAGTTAAACGATCGCTATTTCGTTGGTCGCGCCCTGGATAACCGCATGGGCGGGTTTAT
Source organism: Spirosoma endbachense (assembly GCF_010233585.1). Classification (NCBI taxonomy): domain Bacteria; kingdom Pseudomonadati; phylum Bacteroidota; class Cytophagia; order Cytophagales; family Cytophagaceae; genus Spirosoma; species Spirosoma endbachense. Next base: position 5,239,657 of record NZ_CP045997.1, on the reverse strand, counting down.
GATCGCTGAAGTTGCCCGGCTCCTGAAAGAAAATAACGTAACGCTGCCATTTACGCTGTATGTGGTCAACGCGGTTCAGGAAGAAATCGGTTTACGTGGGGCCGAAATGATTGCCCGTCGGCTCCGGCCCGATCTTGCCATTTGTACCGATGTGACACACGACACCCAATCGCCGAGATACGATAAAAAAGAGCAGGGAGATCTTAAATGTGGCGATGGTCCGGTGTTGTGTTATGGTCCTGCGGTACAAAACAATGTGCTTGATTTTATGATCGGTGTTGCTGACCAGCAAAGCATTGCATTCCAGCGGCAGGCCGTTAGTCGTTCGACCGGAACGGATACCGACGCCTTTGCCTACGCCACTGAAGGCATTGCGTCTGCGCTGATCTCACTTCCGTTGAAATACATGCATACAACTGTCGAAACTGTTCACAAAGACGATGTTCAGAATGTGATTAAACTCATGTATGAAACGTTGCTGGCGTTGAAAGGTGGAGAAGATTTCCGCTATATCAAATAAAGTCAATCAACTAGCCGGTTGCTGACCGGCTAGTTGATTATAACCAGATTATTGGCAGAAATAGCTGTACAATTAATCAGGTATGACAGATAACCGCATTTAAACCATCTGAAAATGCCCAGGCATGAAGTAATAATTAAGTACCAAATGCTCTATTGCCGAATAATAGCTCTGATTATCTCATCTAAATCACGAAAACGAAACCACGTTTGTCTAAAATAGACTGTTCCGTTTGGTTTAATTAAATAGGCCGTATTAGGCGACTGACCAAAAGACAACCAAAAACTATTAGCTGGATTATCGATAAGGATAGGGGGAATAACATAGCTTTTCTGCTGTAAGAGCCTGGCTAGCAGTTTTCGTTCGCCATACGTTTTAGGTTGTTTGGCATCAATATGTTCTTTGATGTTTTCAGAGGTTAATTGCAAGCGGTTATCTTTTGAATATGGCCCCGCAGTATCTGAAGGATGAGCATCAATGGTGTAGATAAAATATACATCAACAAAGTTTTTATATTTGGCAGCTATTGAGTTTATATCAACCATATTACGGCGGGTAATATCACATGTATAACTGCCTGAAATCAATAAAATAGGTTTATTGATTTTTAATATTTCCGAAAAATTAAAACGGATTCCATCGAGAGAAAATAAGGTAAAATCCAGAATTTTATCTCCTTTTTTATAGCCAATTTTATCAAAATTTTTATAATTATTTTTAATACCTTTTGACGTCATTAAGACAATTTTGTCGGTATCTATCGGTATTTTATCATTATTTGCATTCTCACAACCAAATACAAGCATAGCTATAGCAGACACCCAGTATAGGTTTTTCACTTGCCACATGTTCATAACGCTGGTAGTAGTTTTACACCACTACAGCAAGTGAAATTTACTAGTCAGCTACTAAAAAATAATAATCAATAAGTAAATTTACATTCGCCGTAACCGATGCCGTTTTTAATTGTATAGGAGAAGTTATTTTATGTATGAATATATATTTTTAATCTATTCTATTATTAAAATAATATTAAAAAACTACTCCAAAACCGGTCTATTCAGGAATATTTCAGAATAATAGCTCTCCTTTTTCTGAGTCAACTTTCATAACGACTGTTCGCCCAATTGGTAAAGCTAAATTGTACGTTACATGGCCAGCGGGAAAATCAAAAATAATTGGGTAATTATACTCGAACACCGAATCGGCAATTATTGAAAACGCGTCTTTGCCAAATGGTAACGATGGATTAAGGCGCATATCGGAAAACTGGCCTACTACCAAACCTGCTAACTTCGCCAGTCTACCTCCCCGACGAAGTTGAGTCATCATGCGATCGAGCGAGAAAAGTGTTTCGTCTATATCCTCGATAAATAGAATCGATCCTGAAAAGTCGATATCTGTAGACGTACCCAGCGAATTAACAAGCATGGTAAGATTGCCACCAACCAGCGACCCCTTTGCCTCACCTATCCGGTTAAGCGAATGGGCAGGCACAGCATAGTGCGCTGGTATCTCGCCAAATAGCCATTGCCTCACCGATTCAAGCGATTGAGAGCGGTCAGGGTATCCAAATTGGCGGGGCATCAACCCGTGCAAGCTCTGAATTCCATGCTTGTAGAACAGGCTTAGCAAAACGGTTATATCGCTAAAGCCGACGAGCCATTTGGGGCTCTCGTGTAAGCAGGTCAGGTCTAATTGGTCTACAATTCGGTAGCATCCGTAGCCCCCCCGAGCAGCAAAAACTGCTTTTACGGATGGATCATCAAAAAGGCGTTGCAGATCCGCCCGCCGAAGGTCATCGGAACCGGCGAATGGGCCATCAATGGCGTGTAGGCTATCACCTTCCAGTACATTTAGTTTCCAGTCGTCGCGCAGGATACGCAATCCATCAACTAACTCTTCATATGGAAACCAACTGGCAGGAGCTACTACTCCGACCGTATCGCCAGGGCGCAGAAATGGAGGAGAAATCAATTCGGTTTACAATTTATGGTTCACACAGTAGGCTTGCCTTTAATTACATCATGAGCAACTAAACTACCTTGAACCGAGAACTAGTTAAGCTCAACTTCTTCAGTATCATCCAGTTTCTCAAGATCGAGATTAACAATACCGCTTTGGCCACTGTCAAACATGGGGCGAAATTTGTGTCCCCAAAGAACTTCATCATACCGATACGAATACCGTCGATGAACTACCTGCGAGAATGTATCGTCCATTGCCTGGAGCAAAATTAAGAATTCAGTATCAGATTCGGCAAGGTCTTCGGGCGTACAGCCATGTAATGGACTTTTATTCGTAATAGCGTGGACCAGGGTCCAGTTAGTTGGAAAAAACGTTACTTTCTTCCGCTCCAGACTTAAGGAATAATAATTACGGTGCTTCGTTCCATCCGCTTTAGTTTCCATGCGCGACATAGTTACTTCTACCAGCACATCGATCAACTGGTGTGACCGTGCATTAATGATCCGGAACATCCAGGCATTTACATCCAGATAAGGCGCAAACACTGACCGTTGGGAAAATTTAATATGAGCAGATGGTCGCGAAAACCGGCCGTACAGGAGTCCGGTTACCAAAGCAAACGACAGTAATCCCATCATTGACTCGAAAGCGGCTATAATACTAGTCAGAAAGCTAGTAGGGGCAATATGTCCGTATCCTACAGTTGTAAGCGTTTGAGAACTAAAGAAAAAAGCTTTCCAGAAAGGTCCATAAAATGATTGGTCCGAGGTACTCTGAAGATTCTCAGCGCCAGCCAGCATATATACTACGGCAAAAAAGCCATTCGCAATGAGATAAAATACCAAGACTAAGCCTAAAAAAGGCAACCATTTGATGGTAATCAGCCGATTATAGAGATTTAGTTGATCCCAAAATGTTCCGTTCTTACGAAATATATTAAAACTACCATCTTTGTTGATTAATCGAGAATAGGTATCACCGAGCTTTGTTCCGAACCCTAAATCACGCCTTTGCTCCTCTTGTTCAACAAGTTGACTGTTCCGTCCCTGTAAATTCTGTTTTGGCAAAGTATTCATATAGTCTATAGAGAAGTGCTCTTTTAGTAAATTTTTGACGGTAAAGGCAACTTTTAAAACAACTTTAATTCATCTATTGATAAAATATTAAGTATTAATACTTATTTTAGCAGAAAATTTAAAGAAACCGTCCGTAACGGTTCTTAATCCACGAAGATACAATGAAATCATCTGAAGGTATGATTAGTATAGTCGTACCAGCCTATAACGAGGAAGAGAACTTACCCGTTTTAGTACATCGGCTCATGGCCGTTATGGAGCCGTATCGATCTTATGAAATACTGATCGTTGACGATGGCAGTTCTGACCAGACTCGCTTTGTGCTTCGGCAGTTAAGCAAAGAGTATCCTGTAGTACGGTTTCTTTCTTTTTCCCGCAACTTTGGTCATCAGATGGCCCTTCGTGCTGGTTATGAAAATGCCAGAGGTCAGGCGATAATCTGTCTCGATGCAGACCTCCAGCACCCTCCCGAACTCATCCCTACGCTGATCAGTAAATGGCGCGAAGGCTTCGAGGTCGTTTATACGGTTCGGCAGCCCGATCCAAAATTATCCTGGTTCAAGCGTACAACGTCAAAAAAGTTTTACAGCCTGCTGAGAAATATTTCAGGCCTTAAAATTGAAGATGGTGCAGCTGACTTCCGGTTACTCGACCGCAAAGTTATCGACACCCTGAAGGCTTTCAAGGAAAATGATCTGTTCCTCCGCGGGGCGATTTCGTGGGTAGGTTTCCGCCAATGCCGGATTCTCTATCAACCAGCCGCTCGCTACGCAGGTCGTTCTAAGTACTCATTTCGCAAGATGATGCATCTGGCTGCCATGGGTATCACCTCGTTCTCTACCAAGCCCTTGTATTTGTCTGTTCTGCTCGGCTTCGGCATGTTCATGTTTGCCAGTTTATTCGGGGCGGAAGTCCTCTACGAAAAGTATTTTACAAATGCGACCGTTTCTGGCTGGACTACGCTAGTCCTGTTGATGCTGCTCATCGGTGGTGTTCAATTCATCATAATCGGGATCATCGGCGTATATTTGGGGAAAACGTTTGTGGAAGTAAAACAACGCCCGGCTTATATCATCGGCGACACAAGCGACATTGAGGAGACCGTTACAACATGGGAAGCCCCAACCAAAGAGCAACACCCCCTGGGAGGCAAATATTATTCACCGTTGATGTAGAGGAGTTTGATACTGCGGTTGAGTTCGGTCACAACATTCCACTGAGTGAGCAAGTGGCCGTTTCAACGCGGGGTCTGCGTTTGCTGGCCGAACGCTTTGATGCAGTTGAGGCTCGTACCACGCTTTTCACTACGGCTAATTATGCCCTTCATGAACCCGAATTAGTCTGTCAGCTAGCTGGTAAGCACGAAATTGCGTCCCACGGCTATTTCCACACGACTTTCGAACCTGCTGATTTACTGACATCCAGATTAACGCTGGAGAAATTACTTAATCGTCCGGTAACCGGCTTCCGGCGCGCGCGCATGGGTTTTGTCGACCCCAACGATGTTGAACAGGCAGGCTATCAGTATAATTCATCATTGCATCCGACCTGGCTCCCTGGTCGCTATAATCACTGGGGCGAACCACGGCATCCATTCCGGGAAGCAGGTGTCTGGCAAATCCCGGCATCCGTTACGCCTACCCTACGGTTGCCGCTTTTCTGGCTAAGTCTAAAAAACTTTCCGTTTGCTTATTATAAACAACTATGCAGGCAAACGCTTCGAGCTGATGGCTTTCTGAATTTATACGTTCACCCCTGGGAGTTTACGGACCTGTCGGGCTATGAAAAGATCCCGGCTTATGTTCGGCGTCATTCCCGGGAGGAATTACTTGACCGGGTTGAGGCACTACTTCGCTATTTAAAGCCACAAGGCGAGTTTAGCACAATGCACGAATTTGCCAGCTCCTTATCGTAAGAAGTCTGCCAGGATTTTTTAAAACCGAAAAAGGCATTACTGACCAGTAATGCCTTTTTCGGTTTTAAAATCTAACTTATTCAGATAAATACCACGTCATCGATAACATCGGTACCCATGTCTTTATTAACAAGTTGAATTAGTTTCTGCTTGGCATTGACGAGTTCGTTACGCAGGGGAGCCGAAGCGATCTCGATATGTAATTTTCGGTCCCTAACGTAGAGACGGTTTGTTCGCGATGCAATCGTTGGCCCCATCATACGTCCCCAAAAGGCTTCGAGGTACGTTTCGTTGAAGCGAGTCTGAAGTTGATACGCTTTCAGCAACTGCCCGATTGCATCCTTCACAGTTGTAGTTCCGGCTACTCGGGTAGCATTCTCACGGTTGTAACGGTAGGATTGATTCATTGGGGGGGTGTCTTCGCCACAAAAGTAAATATCCGCCCGATTAAATAAACCTTACTCGACAACGAAGTCAAAAAAAATAAGGCAACGGTCAGAAAATAGAGTCTGTGTTTGGATTGGCGCGCTTTGGCTAGTATACTTGCGGTATCAAGTCAATTGCCAGACGTCAATCATTTCATACCGACGTCAATTGATTTATAAAGAAGCGAGGAGAGATCAGGCTCTGTGAATCGCTGGCAACCTACCACATGGCAAGGTGCTAACTCCTGCCTAAAGCAACCGCAAAAGCGGACGGTTAGGGACTATAAATCGTTTATTCACATGCGCTACAAACGGCACTGTATGCCCTACGAGGCCTACTAAGCATCACTCACCTCATCGCACCGCTAACCGGGAGTGGTTTTGTGCGGTTCCATATGTTTATGGTTTTCAGCGTAGTTATGCCTCCATAATTCCTGAAAACGTTAGGGCAGAAAACGCATTATCCATTGGACATCCATTATTTTAACTATAAATATTCGTTCCCGCTTGAGTCGGGAGAAAGCTTACCGGGTTTTCGGTTAGCTTACACGACACGCGGTACATTGAACAGCGATGGATCTAACGTTGTCTGGATTTGTCATGCTTTGACTGGTAATGCCGACCCCGGCGACTGGTGGAATGGCATGGTAGGGCCAGGCAAATATTTTAATCCCGATACCGACTTCATCGTCTGTGCCAATATTCTCGGTTCCTGTTATGGCTCGACCGGGCCGCTCTCAGTCAATACAACTACAGGGAAACCCTTCTACCATGATTTCCCGACAATTACAATCCGCGATATGGTTGAAGCGCTGGACTTGTTACGGCAGGAGCTGGGTATCGATAAAATTCATACCTGTATTGGTGGATCTGTTGGCGGAGAACAAGCCGTTGAATGGGCAATTCTGCGCCCGAATCTAATCGAAAATCTGGTTCTGATTGCTGTCAGCGCGGTAGCATCGCCCTGGTGTATTGCCTTCAATGAAGCGCAGCGTATGGCTATTGAAGCCGACCCTACCTGGATCGAACAACGCGACGATGCAGGCATGTCGGGGATGAGGGCCGCTCGGGCTATGGCCATGATTTCTTATCGTAACTACGATACATATGGCTTTACGCAGGCTCTCGATAACAATGAACAACTCGATGGCTACAAAGCGGCTGGCTATCAACGCTATCAGGGAGAAAAAATAGCCGATCGATTTAATGCCTTTACGTACTGGACACTGTCGAAAGTAATGGATTCGCACAATGTCGGCCGAAACCGAGGTAGCATTCTGAACGCACTCAACCAGATAAAAGCTCGCGCTCTGGTAGTTGGTATTCGTTCCGATTTGCTGTTTCCAACAGCCGAACAGCAGTTTTTGGCCCGGCATATTCCGAATGCCGTCTACGAAGAGATTGATTCCCTATATGGCCACGACGGCTTTCTGATCGAATTCCGGCCATTGGGCAGCATTCTCCGGAAATGGATGGCTTCAGCCGCATCTGATTCAAACAAAATGGCCGAAACAGTAAAAAAGTAACGCATTATTCCTTCATTAGCATGAAGCTTTCTTCAACGAGCGGGTAGCATCACTGAAAAAAATTATTCTATAATGCCTAAAGGGTTCATAAAGATTAGACAACACATTTGTCAGCTTATGAGTTAACCCATTCTGGTGCAGTAATCTACCCATGCGGGTTGTAAGAAGCCATTAGGCAACCCTTAATCATACAATAACCAGATGGTCTGGTACGAAGACGACGTTCGGCAACTCGAAGCCAAAATTAAGTTAGCTCATCCCGCATCCGATCGGGTTGTTTTTTATGGTAGTTCATCGATTCGGCTTTGGTCGACGCTGGCTCAGGATTTTCCGCAACTCGATACGCTTAATTTAGGATTTGGCGGTTCAACATTGGCGGCCTGTGCCTGGTTTTTTGATCGGCTGGTCGTTCCGGCAAATCCTAAATCCATTGTATTTTACGCAGGTGACAACGATCTGGGCGACGGTCGGCATCCTGAGGAAGTTTACCTGTTTTTTTGCGCGCTTGTCGAAAAAATGCGCCGGGAGCTACCCGATGTACCGCTGTTTTTTCTAACGATCAAACTTAGTCCGGCACGCTGGGGAATTGGCGATAATATTCGCCTGACAAACAAACTCATTACCGACGAAGTGGCTAAAAACCCTGCTTTTCGAACCATCGACATGACTTCGCCCTTATTGGCTAGCGATGGTCGGCCACGTCGCGATTTTTTTGAAGGAGATGGACTTCATCTTAACCCGGCTGGTTATCAGGTATGGAAACGGATCTTACAGGAATCGCAGATTTTTAATAATTTGTTTACCTACTAAGTTAGCCTGATTTGCCCTCTCTGATGCAATTTCACCCAATCTATCACCTTCCTTATGCATCGTGAGTATCATAAATGGTTCAGTCCAAATCTGAATCGTGACATGGAGTTGCTTGTCTTCGGCCATTCGGGGGCTCGTGTACTTGTCTTTCCGACCCGACGAGGTCGTTTTTATGAGTATGAAGAACTGGGGCTTGTAAATGCCCTGGCCGACCGGCTTGAAAATGGCTGGCTCCAGCTTTTTTGTGTTGATAGCGTTGATCGGGAAAGTATTTATAACCGCTATATTCCTCCACCAGAACGTATTAAGCGGCATGGGCAATATGAGGAGTATATTCTGAATGAAGTTCTGCCGTTTTCGCGTCTGAAAAATCCGCAGCCCTTCATGATTTCGCACGGATGCAGTTTGGGAGCCTATCATGCGGCAAACATTGCCTTTCGTCATCCGCAATGGTTTGGCAAATTAGTGGCACTCAGTGGCCGATACGATTTATCGGCTCCGGTAGCTGAGTTCAGGGGGTTATTCGATAATTATTACGATGAGGATATTTATTTCCATAACCCCAATCATTTCCTCCCGAATTTGGGCGATGGTATTGTCCTCGACGAATTGCGACGAATGCAGATTGTGATGACTGTGGGAGCTGCCGACCCGTTTCTGAACAGTAATCTGGCCTTAAGCGAAACCCTTGGGCTAAAAAACGTATCGCACGAATTCTACATCTGGGATGGGCGGGCTCATCAGGCCGACGACTGGTACAAAATGGTGCAGATATACCTCTAGTCGTTATTCTGACGAGGGCAATTTAGCAGCCAGATCCAGGTATGGCTCCAGTTAATGATGCACAAAAATCGTTTTTTTGTTGTCATAAGTTTCTAGCCAAACCGTGTTGTGGATGCCAGAATACATACAGGCAACGTTAGAAGTTTTTCCATAAAATACAGGGAAGAAGAGGGTAAACAGTTCTCATTAACAGCTAATTAGTTGTTGATGAGAACTGTTTACCCTCTATATATCATTTTGCCGATTCCACCCGTAAGCGTGCCAGTAGCCTTGTATCGTGCTTTAGCTGTAATTTGTTTCGCTCAGCGTTTTTACAAATGTACTTTTGGCAATTTAGCCTTAATAGTTAACTATCTATTCTACAGGCCATTGCTGCGGCTCCAGGAGACTATTCCCGACAATGCGCTGGGCATTTAACAACGCATTGGCATACGGCTCATACAACACGCGCCCCGGTGGATCGACCGATAGATCAGCATCCCATAATCCGGAATGATGCCAGCGATCCAGATGGTCCCAGTCGGGCCGGTCAATGATCGGATACAAACAAACACCCCAAAGCGGTACACCTGCTTCGATCACGGCGGCACATTCACGACCAATCATGTTAATCCAACCGGGCCGGTCAATTCCAGGATGGCTGGTTTCGGTCAGAGCAATGGGTTTATTGTATCGATGGTGTGCTTTTAGAAGTAATCGCCGTAGAGGCACCCAGCGTGGATCAGGAATGGCATCAGCCCAACCCAAAAACGTACTGGTTTTGTTGATCCACTGGTTATTGTAGTAATAATTAAACCCTAGAATATCGAGGTATTCGGGCGAACCACCCAACTCTGGACGAATAGCCCCGGCTAATATATCTACTGACTGAAACTGGTTTTCGTCGGCAATGGCAGCGTCTATAATTTCCTGTTCGGTAGCGTTCATCGGTGGCACCATCTGTACCAATGGTTCAGTCGTCAGAATGCGAATTGATGGATCTATTTCACGCATAGCGGCAACGCCTTCAATGTAGGCTCTCATTAGCCCAACTTTCACTTCCCAACCCTGTTTGGTGCAATAAGGCGATGTACCACGCACATCGCCCCCTAACCAGGAAATAAAACTGACTTCATTGATGGGGGTTACAATTAGTTCATCGTCGGGATACAGATCGCGATAGAAATGGACAAAGGCCCGACAAAGTGCGGCAAAACGGCGGGCAAACATCGGGTGTAGGGGCGTCAAATCGTCGGGATAACCAAAATGGCACAAATCCCAAACTTGCTGAATGCCCTGCCGATGCCCTTCGGCCAACAGTTGTTCAACCACATGCCAGTCGTACTGATAAGCGGTTTTCTCGACCTGACTCCAGCGAATACCCTCCCGAACCGTGCGAATGGCAAACGAATCAAGGTGTTTATAATCGTCGCTTAAGCGTTGTAAATGTCCCGTTAGGGGTAGAAAATCCACCCGATTACCAAAGCAATTGAGTTGATCTGTGCATTCATAACCTGCCCACCAGAATGACTGAAAGGGGTTCTTCGTTAAGAATGTACGTTTGCTGATCATAATTTCGGGTTAAATGTGTATAGTTATCCAATATGACTAAAAAAAACATCGGTCAGCTTATATCCTGGGCTTTTCTGAGGGAAGGGGCTATAAATTGCCAACTATGATTCATCGATGCCGATCGGTCCGTTGTCAGCGATTTGCCGTAAATCCTCATAATGCCTGAACGATAGCGATGACCAACTTGGCCGAGTTTCGGGCAGCCGTGGGATAAAACTTGTCGTAGGCAATGTGCGCTTCGGCATCGGCACGATCGCTCAGGCTACGAATAATCAGGTGCGGCACCTTTACCTGATAACAGACCTGCGCAATAGCCGCTCCTTCCATTTCAGTAGCATCTGCGCCAAATTCAGCCCGTAAGCTGCTTACTTTTACCGACGATGCAACAAACACGTCTCCTGTTACAACCGTACCGGTCATAACTTTCACCGGCCGATCAGAAACGCCACCAGATGCTAATGGAATTCCTTCCAGCGTAAGACTTGTGACTACTTTTTCAGCTAATCGCATCAACGACGAATCAGCGGGGAAATAAACCGGATTAAACTGTTTCGTGATAACGTTTCGAGTTTGCCGTGTCGGTGTATTTTTATCGGTGATCGAACCATAGTCGTGGTGGGCGGTCCGGCCAGCAATGACAATGTCACCAGGTTGTAAATCGGGGTTTGTGCCACCCGCAATACCAGTGAACAGTACGCGTTCTGGGCGAAAATGGTCGAGCAAAAGAGCCGTGGTCATGGCTGCATTGACCTTGCCGATACCTGTTTCGGCCACAACGACTTTGTGTTTGCCAATGCGCCCGGTGGTGAATGTCACTCCGTCGACGACAACAGTTTTGGGCTTTTTCAGCGTCTGTTTAACTAACTCAACTTCAGCCCCGAATGCGCCTAACAAGCCTGTAATGGAGCGAGGTTTGTAGTGCTGAGCAATGGTAGTTTGTGAAAGAAGCAGCAGAACGAGTAAGTGTTTTTTTACGAGTTTATTATTCATACGGTTGTATTAAGCAATCACAAGGTACAGCCTTTTGCCGAGAGGAGGAGAATATGCCAATTTACCGTTTTACTCTCTGATTAACTGCATCTCGTAGTCACAATCGACATTTTTCGTACACTCATGGACTCATTACATACCGGATAAAAATTATTGGGGTAAACTGTTGGTTATAAAAAACTTAAATAAGAAATTTAGATAACTTGTATTAATAAAATATCATTTTTTACAAATAAAATGACAAAATATGCCGCTTTTTTACTAATCGTTGGGCTTTTAGGACTACTTACCGGAAAAACAAGCTGGGCTCAAACCGGCCCAATTTCTAATTCAACTCTTTGTGGTACAGTAGACCTCACCCCCGCACAGGCCCTATCGCTTGTCCAGCAAGCCAATCTGGCACTACAAGAAAAGAGAGCTTCCGGAGCTGTATTTACGAATATAACGTATATTCCCATTCGCCCCCATATTGTTCGCCGGAGTGATGGCAGTGGTGGTCTGAGTCTTGCTAATCTGAATCGGATGATGGCGGCTACGAATAGCTATTATTTGCTCAATGGCTTTGGCATCCAGTTTTACTTTGCCGGTACTACACCCGATTACATCGATAACGATGGCCTATTCAACAGTTTTCCGTATCCGGAAGGGTCAACGGTAGATAGTCGTGATGCTGCCAATGCAATGAACCAGTATTACATTCATAGCTTTTCTGCCAGTGTAGGCGGCTACGCTTATTACCCTGCCAATAACATCGTTACAACACGCTCTTTTATTGGGGTATTTAATAGCACGGAAGCGGATATCAACGATGCCAGTGACCGGATAATACCCCATGAATTAGGCCATAACTTTAACCTCTACCATACATTTGGCAATAACAATGGTATTGCAACTTCGACCGAACTGGTCACTCGGGGAGCCGGGGCCAACTGCACAACCGATGGCGATCTGATCTGCGATACGCCTGCCGATCCCTATGGCATGTATGGGGCTGATGTTACCTATGTCAACAATTGCCCTCAATACAATCCGAACAGCTTCGCCCACGATGCTCATAATGAGTACTATACGCCCTCCATTACCAATATCATGTCGTATTATTTCCCCTGTACGCATGATTTTACGCCGGGGCAGTACGATCGGATGCAGGCCGGATTGGCCCTCCGTCAGACCCATACAGCTTATACGCTCGATGCCCCGGCTACGAATGTCGCACCAGTCAGTAACCTGACGGCTAATTTTACGCTGACATCAATTGTACTCAACTGGCAGGACAATGCCAACAATGAGATGGGTTACTTCATTGAACGCTCTACCTCCCCCACATCGGGCTTTGCGTCCATTGGGGGAGTAGGCCCAGATGTAACAACATTTACAGACACCAAATTTGACAACCGAACAGTCTATTATTACCGCGTTCGTCCGTCCAACACAACTACAGGCAGTATAAGCTCAACGGCTAACGTTGACACGACAATTCCTTCGATAACCGGCCTGGTCACAAACAACATTACGGCGAATAGTGCGGTCCTGAGTTGGAATAGCCTGGGTTCAGGCCTAACCTACGATGTACAGTGGCGAGCCGTAGGAAGCGCGACCTGGACCACTGTTGCTAACATCACAGGTACAAGTAACTCCCTTTTCGGTTTGACTCCGGGTACTGCCTATGAATGGCAGGTGAAAGCGTCAATCGGTACTGCGTATTCCGGCCCCATTAGTTTTTCTACTCCCTGTACAGCCCCACAAAACATTTATTATTCGACAAATCGTACTGTGGCATACCTATCGTGGTTTGGTAGCAGTTCCCCAGCGTATACTCTCCAATGGCGTCAGCAGGGAGCTGCCAACTGGACTACTGTGACAGGAATAACGACCCCAACCTATTCCTTAACAGGATTGACCTCATTAACTGCCTATGAATGGCAGGTACAAAGTGTTTGTTCGCTTACAGCCAGTTCAACCTACGCTGGTCCGCAGTCGTTCACCACGCTCTCCTGTCAGGCTCCATCCGGGCAAAACGCTATTCCAAAATCAATCTCGGCTCAGTTAAGCTGGTATGGAGGTTTTGATCCAGGTCAAACATTTGAACTCCGTTACCGCCCTGTAGGTACAGTTAACTGGACATCAGTCGCCAGTTTAACAACTACAACCTTTTCGCTGACCGGTTTAACAAATAACACACAGTACGAATGGCAAGTCAGGGGTATCTGTTCCATGACTGAGTTCTCAAACTATACCACTCCGAGTACCTTTACTACATTGTGTCTGGCAATTACTGGCTTAACTGCTAGCCCTAGCAACACATCAACCATTCTATATTGGTTCTATGCTGGCATTCCTGAGCCGGGCAGCATCTATGAGTTACAGTATCGCCCCACAGGCAACCCTAACTGGATGACTGCTATTGGTTATAATTCCGGCTCATCGTATAATTCCCGAACGATAACCGACTTACTGGCCAGCACCACCTATGAAGCCCGCATCCGAACACTCTGCTCACCAGGTGCATACACTGATTATTCGACCACAGTTACCTTTACAACGGGCTGCTATGCCCCAGCCCCCAACAGTCTTTATTTAAGCAACACATATTCTTCCTTCGTCCAACTTCAATGGAGCGTTACTATCGATCCCGGTTCATCGTTCGATCTGCGTTACCGCACCATAGGCGCTACCGACTGGTCAATACTCAATGGCATAACGACTCAATATTACTCATTGACGGGTCTGAACGGCAACACCCAATACGAATGGCAGGTTAGAACGGTTTGCTCGCCTTCTACCAGTTCGACCTTTACGGCTGGTCCAAACTTTACAACCAACTGCCATTTGCCCAGCGGGTTATATGCACTTGCCAAGCTAAAGTCAGCTACGCTAAACTGGAGTTCTGACGAATCTGGCTCTAGCTACGAGGCTCGGTATCGGCTGGCAGGAACCACCGATTGGACCACAGTTAGTAATCTGACCAGCACAAGCGTCGCCATAACAGGCTTAATTAGCAATACTGGTTATGAATGGCAAGTCAGAGTGCGATGCGGGAATGGCTCATACTCAGATTTTTCATCCTTAAATACCTTTAATACAACATCCTGTAGCCTACCCTATAATTTAGTGGCCTCAATTAGCTATAACGGGGCCCGTCTGAGTTGGACTTTTGGTAACGCTGATGCTACTACGCGTTATGAAATTCAATATCGGCCAACCAACGATTTTGCGAATCCCGGCTGGTATACGCTCTCAAATCTGACCAGCGATAGTGGCAATGGTTATGTGGACATCGGCGGATTAATTTACAATAGGTTTTATGAATGGCAAATCAGAACACTTTGCTCACCCACCGAAAGCACAGCCTTTTCGGCTAGTTCTTATTTTGCTACTCAGTGTGAAACGCCAACTAATCTTATTGTTACGACAACACCGACAACCGCCCGATTAAACTGGTCATTTCAACATGCAGATGTCGACACTCGGTATGAAGCCCGCTATCGGGTCATTGGAACTACTAACTGGGTATTCGTCGGTAATCTGACAAGTGACACTGGTGTTGGCTATATTGACATTACTGGATTAACCAACAATACACAATACGAATGGCAAATCAGAACCATGTGTTCAGCGACCAATGGTTCGTCATTTACGCCATTAGCCACATTCTCGACGCAATGTAGTGTTCCTGGCGGACTGCTCGCCAACGTTCTGACTAATTCAGCGACGTTGTCCTGGGCCCAGTTGTCAGGAGCCGCTGGTAATTATGAAGTACGATACCGGCCCACTGGAACAACGGGCTGGACAACGATCAGTAACCTAACCAGTACCAACACGGTAGTATCGGGACTCACAGCAAACACCGCCTATGAATGGCAGGCAAGAACGTTATGCGGCAACAATGTTGCTTCTGATTTTTCGGACATACGAAACTTTACAACTAATTCCTGCAGTTCGCCGGTAAGTTTATATACGAGCAATTTGGCAACGACCTCGGCCCGGTTGAACTGGTCTTTCTATAGTGCAACAGCCGAGACTCGTTACGAAGCGCGTTACCGGGCAGTAGGAACCACCGACTGGGCGACACTCAGTAATTTGACGAGTCTACTTGGAAACGGTTATTTTGACGTGGCAGGCTTGACCGAAACGGGCCCCTATGAGTGGCAAATTCGAACGATTTGTTCGCCTTCTGAAAGCTCGGCCTTCTCTTCATCGGTTATTTTCCGAACGCTTAGTCCTTGCCAGAGTATGTATACCGTTAAAACGGGTTTATGGACAGACCCTACAATCTGGTCATGCGGGCGATTACCACTCAGCAGCGATATCGTTGAAATCAGACATTTTGTAACCGTCCCGACCAATCTGATCGTTTTTGCGAAGAAGGTCAGCATCGACAGCGGGCAGCGGCTGATCTACAGTCTCAATACTCAATTGAAGACAGGGTTTTGACGGTTAATCATCGGGCATCATGCTGATACCAGTTTTGAAAAATTGGTATCAGCATGATGCCCGAATTGGGGGGAAACCCAGCAATCAAAAGTGCTCGATTTTGCCTGACCAAACGATGGATGAGCCAAAAAGATTGAAAAAAACTCACCCAAAAGTCATTTTTCATGACAATAGAACCGCTGTGTGTTTGCTGAATTCGCGTCTTCCCTCGTTGCTTTTTACCGAAATGCCAACTTGTCTCTTTTATTCACTTGCACATGGCGAAATACACCTACAGGCTGATTCGAATCAGACATTAATAGGATTCATAGTCGAAATGCAGGGTCTCTATAGTGGTCCGGTTACCAGCAGGTAATGGCATAGTGGATGTCTTAACCCGAAGAACGGGTAGATTAGCCGCATTGTATTGATATTGATAGGAAATGGATTCGGCCTCAGCAGACAAAGGATTCTTCTCGGTCAACACATTGTTCTGGCTCAAATTAAGCACATTATCGATCCCGCCAAAATAGGCTTTGGGCGACCCTGGTGATGATTGTAGATTAACAAATCCATTGGGATAGGGTGATGGAATAACATATATCCCGTAGAAAGGATTGACTTTATCATCGTGGGTATAAACATTGTTAGACCCACTGCTTGGCAGCATTACGCCATGCCCTGTTATGTTCAATGTTGTTTGATAGGCCGTCAGGTTATGGCCTGTGAACGTGAAACTCCCTGATCCATTGATCGTAAGGCCACCCGTGGCAAAATTACTTGTATGACCTACCGGCTGATTGGCGCCATTGTAGCTAAATGTCAGGGTTAGTCCATTCACATACTGTATTCTGGAAACCTGGCCCGTAGCGTTATACGAATATAAATACTGCTCAACCCGGTTGGGCCAGCTACCTCGGGGATACAATACGACCTCATGCCGAAGCTGCGTAAATCGGTTCTGCTCATCATAAGAGTACGTGCTATATTCAACCTCAGAAACAGTACTGTCGGGTGTCTGATAGGTCAGGATGGCGCTAAGCTTGCCCTGTGAATCATAGGAAAAGGCGCTGATTTTGGACCGATTATCGGGTAACTCCTGAGTTATTGTTTTGACTCGCAAACGGACTGGCGGTGAGCCTGGAGGCACCAGAAGGCTATGATCGGCGCATTGAGACAGTGCTAAAATCACCAGTAATCCGGTAACCCATTGGTATAAATGTGTGCTTTTCATGATTTGTATAAGAAAATGAGGTGTATTTGGAATAAGGCTATTAACAATGTAAGCTGGCCTGGCCATCTGTAGCGAACAGCTTACTCATTTATAATTAACTAGCCACTTATGTGAAAAACTTCCGGCTAACAGATTAGCCGGAAAGTCAATAGATTCCAGAATAACAGTGCAAAGGGTAAATTGAGACGTTTAATGCTATGCCTAAGCCAGTAAGGAAATATATTGAGACGGCATTATTTGGAGGAATACTCCTATTTCTGGTTTATCAATCGGTACGGTGGGCCATGATTTATTGTTTCCCCAGTTATACGGTTGGAGTAGTCACAGCGCCTTATAAGGGGGCTAAGGGTATGTATGGCATCGAATATGTCTATTATGTAGCAAACAGGACTTACGCCAGTAGCCAGCGAAGAAACACATTTGATAAGTTAAAGGTAGAGCCAGTAGGCAGCCGGTATGTAGTTAAATATTGCTCAAAAGTTCCGCGCTGGAGCAGGATGTATATGGGCCATCCTGTTCCGGACAGTATTCCTGATTTTAAGATTTGGTCAGATTTCCCCGCTACAGGCTGGGAAAGGCTTTCGAACCAGCGGGAAAAAACACAATAGGAGTCACGTTAGGAGTTGTGTGATCCGTACAGTACAATTTCGTTACCTGCGCTCTGGATACACTTTTTGTTCATAAACCAGGTTCGATCGCTAAACCATATGCCGTTCCCAGCTTCCGGGAGTATATACAATTTCATAGTTAAAAACAGCCTACGATTGACTGCAATGCTAAGCGAAAGCTGGATTTGACTGGGTATATTTGTTTATAACTAATCTGCATCAACAATGAGAGCCATCGATAGTATCCGGCAAAAAGCAAATCAATTAACGCTTGATAAAGTAGCCCTAAACGGCGAGCTAATTCACAACTGGGAAGCGTATAGCCCATTCGACGATGGCCATTCGACTCAGGTAAGGATCTATTTTAATGACTTCTAT
This sequence comes from Spirosoma endbachense, assembly GCF_010233585.1. NCBI lineage: Bacteria > Pseudomonadati > Bacteroidota > Cytophagia > Cytophagales > Cytophagaceae > Spirosoma > Spirosoma endbachense. The sequence goes on along the minus strand of NZ_CP045997.1, from coordinate 5,221,460 downwards.
ATTCGATTTAGGCAGGATTATTCGCCTACTGTCAATGAGTCGAACTTGCGGGTAGCCCCCGTCCTGAAAATGGTGGATCGGGAAACCCTGGAAAAAAACTTAAAGAGAGCAGAGGGAATTATTGACGAAATACGCCATACCCATTTCAAGGAAGAAATGGCACGGGTAATCGAATTTAATATGATTCTGGATGATGGCCGCCCAATTGAGCGATGAGAAAACTGTTCGGTTTTCAGCAGCTTTGACTAGATTCAACTAGCCCATAATATTCATTTCCTGAACCCCTGTTCGGCCACTAATCACCCGTTTTTATTTATTTCTACGGATAGACTAAGGGTAAATAGGCATTTATCCGTCTACTTTATGTACTGAATATCCTGAATTGTTCAAAAGTGGGCATTACGGGCTTTAGAGAAATTAGTCAAGTCCCCATTTTGCTACTGGCTAGATGGGGCTTTTTTATGGTTGAGAATCAACAGCATCAGGTTAAATCGATTTTTGCCTGCGTACAGTAAATCCAGTCCACTCTACTCCTTCAAGCCGTAATCTGGCGACTTAATACAATACCCACAAGCAGCATAAAGTAGACGATTAAAAGTAGGTATTCTCCATGCCTGACTTCTCATTAGGTGTCCAATATACACGTTTTGCCTACCCTTCCTTTCGACAATGAAAAAGCTATTCTCCCTCCTTTTTTTTCTGGGGCACTTATCGGTAGTCGCCCAGCCCGCGGCCGAATCGTATCCCATTGACTCGGCTTCAATTGAGCAGGCCAATGTTCCTAAAGGTGAAGTTATGAAGTTTACTTTTCAGGATTCCAAACGATTTCCTGGAACCTGGCGCGAGTATTGGATCTATGTACCTGCTCAATACCGTCCTGATAAACCTGCTTGTGTATATGTCAATCAGGACGGCATTCAGTGGAAGGCCCCCACTGTTTTCGATAATTTAATTCATCGAAAAGAAATGCCCGTAACCATTGGTGTTTTTGTCATGCCCGGCAAGGTGCGAGTTGTCGATGGCGACCCTACTCATGATCGGCTGAATCGGAGTTTTGAATATGATGGCCTGGGCGAAGCTTATGCCCGGTTTATTTTAGACGAGATTTTACCCGAGGTTGAAAAGCAAAAGACCAGTGATGGCCGATCGATTCGACTCTCGAAAAGTGGCAACGATCGTGCCATTGGTGGCTCAAGTAGCGGAGCCGTTTGTGCCTTCACCGCAGCCTGGGAACATCCAGAAGCTTTTTCCAGAGTATTTAGTGCGATTGGGACCTACGTTGGGCTACGGGGTGGCGACCGATACGCAACTTTAATTCGCAAATATGAGCCAAAGCCTATTCGCGTCTTTTTACAGGATGGAACCAATGACCTGAATAATTTCGTCGGCGATTGGTGGAAAGCCAATGAAACCATCGACCGGGCCTTGATTTTCGCGGGCTACGAGGTGCAGCATGTGTGGGGCGAAGGCGGGCATAGCGGCCAGCATGGTACGGCTATCTTTCCCCAGGCTATGCGATGGCTCTGGAAAGACTACCCAAAACCTGTTACAACTGGACAGACTAAGAATCCTTTTCTACTAGATATTCTACAGCCTAATGAAGGCTGGGAACTGGTTGGTGAAGGCTACTCCTTTACGGAAGGGCCAGCGGCAAATGAGGCAGGTGAAGTGGTTTTTCAGGACGTATTAAACGGAAAAACGTTTAAAGTTGACCAGACAGGCAAACCTGTCAGCATTAATACCGATTCCAAAAAAGCGGCAGGCACAGCCTACAGTACTACAGGGCAGCGATATACCGTATCAAGCCGGACTAATGCGGTATATCGATACGATCGTTCAGAAAAAGAGACTGTAGTAGTAGAGGGGCTATCGGGCAATGACATTACGGTGGCAAAAAATGGAAATCTATACATTACTTCTCCGGATGGAATTGACAAGCCAAGCACAATTTATCTGATCAGACCCGACGGCCAGAAAGTAGTGGTTGACGGCGGTGAAGCGCCAACGGGCTTAAAGCTCGCCAATGGGCTGGCCTTCACACCCGATCAGCGTCAATTATATGTAGCTGAATCGGCCTCGCACTGGATATGGGCTTACCAGGTCCTGCCCGATGGGCAACTGACTCATAAGCAACGCTATGGGTGGCTTCATGTTCCTGATACCGCCGAAAATGCCTGGCCAGATGGACTGAAGTGCGATAGTGCAGGCCGTGTCTATGTGGCCACACGACTAGGTATCCAGGTTCTTGATCAGACAGGCCGGGTCAATGCGATTATACCCACTCCAACAGGTTATCCTTCCAATTTATGCTTTGGTGGCAAAAACTTTGACACCCTATACGTAACATGTGGAGCCAAGGTATATCGACGTAAATTAAAAGTAAGAGGTCTATCACCTAACTGATAAATCGCCACCTAATCAAATTCAACTGATAGCTATCATGGGCGACAATTGAAATTTGGTATTTTTGATACATGGAAGGATTATCTGATCAGATAGAGCCGAATTTACCATCGCCCGAGCAACAACGGATCGATGCCGCGAATGATTTTCTGACTATTTGTGACCGTTTATCTACGGGCTATGATAGTGGCTATTATTGGGAAGATGTGCAGCGGGCTTTGCGCATTGCCGCTGGCCTGGAAAAGTGGCCTACCTGAACAGGTTATGGTTGAATTTGCGTCAAAACTAGCCTTTCTATGCTAAGGACTCTCTTGATTTCGTTTATATTGAGAAGTCTATAATCTATTCCTGATCACAACCATGAGCCAGCCTGTTTACACATCCATTCCCGATACGTCGGACGCAAATTACTGGGAGATAAAGTCTCACAGTGAAAAGCACCAGAGTAGCACATTCGTACCAAGGGATAAAGAGCTGCATCAACAATTAAAGGCAAAAGCCTGGGTTGAGATTCAAGCCTCATTGGATCGTAAGCGACGAAATTATTAACCTAAATGCCTTCCAGTAAGCCAGCAAACGATTGTAAAATCATCGATTGCCAGGCATAGCCGTGTCCTTCTTCTGGGTACGTCATGATTTCTGTACAATTCGTACGCACCTATTCAGGAAAATCTACAATAACCAATAGGAAATTGATTTATAGAGCGCTCGTATCTGGAAAAGTCGGGTACAATTGTTACGGTGAAAGTGTACTTTCCAGGGGTTTGCATCTAGCCCACGAAAAAGATCAACCAGATACTATAATAGGCGCTTAAGAGAAGTAAAACTACGCCTACATAATAACTGATACAATACGCTAGCTAAGCCAATAAATACCTGAAAAAATCAGAATATTAAGTGGTCTCGACGGGACTTGTACTTATACCTATAAGTATTTAAATATCAGCATCTTTACAATGTTACAATAACATAGGTGACGGAATAGGTGACGGATATTAAAATAACATTGCGGTAAGAATACCTACTCAATAACAAGACTTATATTTGTATTAATCAAGAAACCACGTTGGTTCTTGGTTTGGCCAGAGTTGAGCTGGCGGTTCCCCCGGCCTATTTATTTTTTAGATCTAGTTGAACTTTGAAGACGATAACGATCAGCGATAGATTCGCAATATGTTCGAGTGGGTCGGATCGACTCCTGGAAATTGATGCAGTTTCAACCTAACTAGACTAAGGCCAGTTCGTTGATCTTAAGGACTGACCTAATTGAGGTTGATTAAATCGAAATTCTCTCGTAAAGGCTAAAAAACCAGAACCCCATGTCTGGGGGGGCTGTCTTAATTGAAAAGCGCCCAGATGAATAGCGGGCATTTTGAGTTCTGGTATAGACTGCTGCCAGCCAGGGCTACTTGCCACATTATGGCCAAAATCAGGATAGGCTAATCTAGGAAAATTCGTTGACGAGTCGAATGAGTCAGCTAGCGAGGGTAGATTAGTCGCCATTGGCTGATATAATGAATGGAATAAAGTTGTAGTACTATCTAGCAGAAAAACTTCCCCAGCCAATAAATTAGCGGTGGTTCTTGGCGGAAGGTAAGTCGGATGCGGTTTAAAGCCAAGAACGGGAGGTAGTAACCTCAATCGAGCATCCATAAAGGAAGGCCTCTTCCCCTGCTGTACTCCCGCTTTAAGATCATTCTCATACAGTTGAACATGGAGTGGATCCCATGGGTCTACCCATGTATTACCTGTTAGCAAGCCATGTCGTTCGCTTAAAACTTGTAAATCCTGAATAAAGGCGTGGTTCCTGGGGGGATCGCTGCCAACACTACGATCCGTAACGTGAACGGCCATTGCTTGAGGATTGCCTGCCCGGTCAGTAACGTTATGAAAACTAAATTTTGCACCTGTGCGATCAGGATGCTCTGCTTTAAGTTTTTGGTGATCCGCAACCGATCGATAACCCGTTCCTTCTTTTCCATATATTTCAGGTATGAACGGATGCCAGCCTCTAGATACTAAATCGGCCATGACCAGTTTAATACGCCGGGCTAATTCAGGGTGAAGAAGGGACTCGAACTTATGTGTCATGGCAAGAAATGTTTAGAGCAAAAACAGCGTACTCGCAATGGATGGATAGTTAATAAGGCTTGCAACGTATAGTTCTACTAGAAGCTGTAAGTTGCTCCTATATTCGTGATCAGCGCTGTCCATATAAATCTTTTAATTGCGGAAATAAATGGACAGTACTTTTGAGCTTTCGGAATTGGTATAACCAGTTACTTGGGATCAATTGTTTTTCTGACTTTTTGGAAAGTTATAGTGGTATATTCCTTTTGCATCGGTATAGATGTTTAAATCGTACTTTCCGATCATTCGGCTTTTTAGTGTCCTATTTTTACTTATTTCATTGGCGCAGTGTAAGCAACCATCCGTACCTGTTCCTCAGAATACCACGCCGACTCGCGATGATAACATGGTCTTGGGTAATCCCGATGGAGCCAGGCTGAGCGAGATTAGTCCCAATGCCTATCTGATTGCCGGCCTACCTACAGCTTATCGTATAATCAGTCGACTGGTATCGCTAATTGGTGCAGCTGGCATTTGGGTTCCGCCTGGAAAGGATCAGCTACCCGCTACTCGGGCAACTTCACCACAGATCACTCGTTGCCCGCTAGTTGGTATCAGGTCAAACACAGCGATTACACGAATACCGGCTTCGATAGAGGCCACCTCTGCCCCAGTGATGATCGGGACAGTACGACCGAGGAAAACAAGACGACATTCCTATTAACCAATATTGTGCCACAGGCTCAGCAACTCAACCGGCAAAGCTGGCTCCGACTGGAAGATTATTGTCGGAGTTTATTAGACCAGGGTAATGAACTATACATTATCGCCGGAACCCAGGGTAAAGGTGGTGAAGGCGATAACGGCCCAGCGCGTAGTCTTGCTAATGGGAAGCTAACGGGTCTTGCAGCCCTCTGGAAGGTGATCGTTGTGCTGCCGGTAGGATCGGATGATTTAAGCCGAATAACCACTCAGACGCAGATTATTGCGGTCTTTATGCCCAACACCAATGTAGTAAGCGAGCAATCTTGGGGAAATTACCGTGTAAGTGTCGATGAGCTAGAGAAGCAGACAGGGTATGATTTATTGTCAAACCTGCCTGAGGGCGTCCAGAAGATGATAGAAGGAAAGATAGATAACACCTTATTATAATGGAAGAGTACCTATTGAAAGTTTGGCTTCCATTTTCTCTCAAAAGTAGATGAAAGAGAGATTACAAGACTGATGTAGTTTGACCTAATGGATTTATCTAACGATTAACAAGAAAGCCCGGATTCATCGTCCGGGCTCTCTTTATTTAAGAGATGTCTTCAGTAAGGCTTTTCGTACTTTCTCGGCAGCGGCTAGATCCGTCAGAGTGATGTTGGTTTGATGACGAAGGGTTGGCGATGCGGTCAGAATCTCCGTAGCCATCTTGATCAGTAGGGCCGCAGTGGCTGGACCGTTTACCTTTCGACGGGTTGCCCGAGCCGGTTTACGCTCTCCTGAAACCGGGAGTAATTGATGCAGGTTAATGGACTCCATACAGGCTTATAAACAGTTATTTACGTTCTATATAGAGAACAAAAAACAACGAGTATTCATTCGTAAATGGGAGGCATAGAACTTCTTATTTTGCCTTCAATACTGCTTCCAGCCCGTTGTATACAACGTTAAGCCTACCTGATTTGACCATTCATTCTGCTTGTGCTGGTCCCTGGTGAAGTATGCTTTTATACGAGCGAAATTGGTTCGCGTGTCCTGATATATGTCAGCCAGGATGATCATACATACCGGACGGTGTTCGTAAAGCAGAGCTTATTCCTAAGCGTCAGGACTCCTACTGGTAAGATCCTCCAGCTAGGAGGTTATGTTACTTAGGTTGGGTGTGTTTGCCGTACGGCAAACACACCTCAGGGACGTTAACCAGGCCCGAAACGACACTTTGCCCCTCTATCAGGCGCTATTTTTTCGTTAACTGGGGGAAATCTCCCCCTGTGAATACATAGTTGTCGGCGGCCGGATCGAAATCTAGGTATTTGTCGCTGTGTCCAACCTCATCCTTTGACACATCGAAATAGCCATTAAAATCAGGCTTTTCTGTATGGAATTGTTTGTAAATGTAGTCGCGAGGCCACAAACCCGTTAATGGCTTTGTCTTATCGTTGGGGGCTGGATTGATGATGTGACCGGGAGTCGAATCGATAAATAATTCTTTGGCAGCATCAGCTGAAAGTTTTTTACCATCGAACTCAAAATAAAATTCTTCAAATGTATACGTATCAAGGGTAGGACCACCATAAACGCCCCGTACATAACTCCCTTCGTAACCCGGCTGGCTATAATAATTAACGCGTACATGTTCATTTGCACCGCCCGCGTAGTAACCCGCTTCATGTACCCCAAGATAATGGTAAGTCATGTTGCCAGCTTGAATGATCATCGCATTCCAAATGTATTTTTTGAATCGAAGCAAGGCAGTATTCCGTAGTGCTTCGTATTGAGCACTATCTGCCGGGACGCTGCCATCTGGGAAATGGTTTTCCGCCAAATCCTTGAGGGTGTATTTTTTGCCCATAAAGTCAATATCCCCCTTCGCAAACGCGGCCTGCAAATTGGCGTAATTATTTTCGCTGCTTGCCAGTGTAAGCAGACTGTTGGAAACTGCCGTCATCATATCGTCGTAACCCGCCTTAAAACCGCCAAAGGCAGCATCTACCCCTTTTTCTGTTTTTGCCTCGAGTCCCCATTTCTCAATTTGCGTAGCCGTAGCGGCAATGATCGGCCCCACACCCGGAAATTCTTCTACCGCTGCTTCTAAGATCCCAAACCCTATATCCGTAAAGATCTCTACGATAATCTTTGTCCAGTCCGAGGGCTCTGCGCCACCTTTTAACAACGCCCACACCCGCTCTTCATAAGCACCGGTAAATATGAATAGATCGTCATTCCAGACTCGCATACGTAATAAATTTTTGGCAGCCTCGTCGTACAGATCCAATTCTGCCTGGCTCAGTGGTGGTTTGCTCCCCAGGCCCGGAGGATGATCTGTACAGCCGGTTAGAAGCGAGGGCAGTACAACGGTACCGGCAGTTGCCAGGGCGGCATCCCGTAGCCAGTTCCTGCGACTTAGTTTGTTGGGGGTGTTTTGTGATAGCATGGCGAGGTTTATTTTATATGATTTAGTTTACATTGGAAAAGACACAGTCAGGCAGGACCATCCTGCGGACGGCCTGGGTAACACAGGTAGTAGGCATTGGCCTGCCAGGTTTTGGTTTAAGGTTTGCCCGGATAGCCTAAGGCCACGCGGGCCGCGTAGGCTGCATCGTAGAGGGTATTCAGGCCTTTCTCAAACGAATCCAGCCCTTGGGTCAGATCCCACAAAGGCAGATAAACCACCACCGATACGTCGGTCAGGGGGTCGTAAATGATCAAAGCCGTATTGCCAATGCGCGCCCCGGTGTGCCCATAGCCCAGGTCGGGCCGGATGTGGATACCTAGCCCATACAAATTATTCGCTGCTGAAACATCGGTCTGCATGAGCTGCACGGTTTGGGGCGTTAACACATTCTGGCCTTTCATCAGCGAGCGGATGAACGTATTCAGGGCGGGCATCGTCCCATACCCATTCCCTTCCCCTACCTGCGCACTCATGTTATAATCGCCGTAGTAGATGGCCTGGCCGGGCGACAATACCAGCCCTTCAATACGGGGAGCCGGTAAGATCGTATCATCGGCCCTGACCGGAAACCGAATAGCAACGGGTACTGGCGTAGTGGGGCCTACGATGTGATCCTGTAGATAGTTGTCATAGGTTTTCTCGCTACCACTTTTAGTCGAATAGACCCGGGCGATAATATAGCCCAGGATGGAATAACCGGTATTACTGTAGTGATAACCCATACCGGGGGCAAAGTAGGACAGCTGATGCAGCGTTAGCTGTTGCACCATTTCCTGGGTGTTGAACTGGTGAGTCGGATCGGCTGTCTGGGTAGCGTCAGTGAAGGAGGTACCATTGAAGCCGGGAACCGGGTCATTGTCCACATCGAATACGCCCGAACTATGTTGGAGCAGTTGCTCAATGGTAATCTCATTTTTATAGGGAAAATCCCACGCTGGTGTGTTGGGCACATAAGGGATGTTCGTGCCGGGAATTAGGTCGGTGATGTGGGCTTTAAAATTCAGCCAGCCCCTCTGATGCATATGCATAATGGCGGTGGCCGTAAACGTTTTGGTGTTGCTGGCGAAGCGGAAATTAGTCGTTTCGGTCATGGGGGTACCGCCCGGGGGCACCGAGGAGACAAAGATTTTTTGGCTTGGCGTTTGAATCAGCACATTCAGAGAGGGCACCTGATTCTGGAGGGCATTCTGTAGCTCAGCGCGAACCTTATCGACGGCTTGCTGAACCCTCTGAGCCGGGAGAATAGGATGATCGTCCAGGTTAATTACGCTACAGCCAACCAGCAATCCGGTCAACCCAGCTGTCAGGCAAGAGCGGAAGAAAACGGTACGAACAGACGTTCGTGAAAAATCGAGCAGACGACTCGGGTCCGTAGAAAAGTTAGGTTTCATACGTTTATTGAGCAATTGTTTTGTAAAAAGAATGATACTCGTACGGTAGTTGTGAGAAGCCGTTCTACCTACAGGTAGTGGTAACCCGTATTGATCGAGCCTCAACCAGCCCCGTGCAGATGGTAGTAGTCCTAGGCCCGTAAGCGACTGAGGTCCGAGTGGCCGAGGATAACCCGAATAGAGATCCCAGCCGAAAATAAATTGGAGGCGAGCGGCTTGGAACAAACTTCAAGCCTGGTCGGAAATGACGGAACGAAGTAAACCTCATGAGGCAAAGGCTGGCTGGTTTAAGTGAGGATCAAACAGCCGGACAATGGTAGAGGTATTTCCAGAGGAAGAGGTGGATTCCTGTGTCAAAAAGGTGGACTCCTGTGTCAGAGCCCCCCAAAAGGTGATTTTGCTCAGAAAAGGGACCCCTATACACCCTTTTTCAACGTTATCCACAGCTATCCCCTCTGACCTGTGGATAAAATGTACAAAAAGGATGGTTGGAGACTGCTATTGACTGCCATTAGTAGCCGGGACATAGACAGGTACTTTTATCCCAAATGCTGGTACTGAGATCCCAACCTACAGGTTTTGCATCAAAAAATAAATATGTTTTTCGAGCCTCACTTTCACCACTATCACCACTTTTCTGTTTTCTATAAGTGACATATATTCTTAGGACCACCGTTAACTCACATGGCGAAAGAAACATTGGAAGTTTAAAGGTCAATCCATTGATTTGTTACTCAGTAAACCTAATCCCTCTGTTTAATGAGAAACTGCGAAGCTATACGTAGTTTATTGATTATTAACTGTATTTCCGCAGCTAACTTTTATGCCCATCTTAGTCCTTCAATTTATACTACAAATGTCCCTAAAAGACAGGTGGTGACTGTCAAGGTAGTATCGGCTGACAGAGCTAATTCCTGATTATGCAGCTCGGTAAGGACGGTTTCGCGCCGATGTAACGCTTCATGTTTGGGTATAAAAGAAGATAAATCACGTCAATCCACACTTTATGTTTAAGCCTATTCACTTTATTTGGGGGTTACTATCTACCCTATTGCTGATTATTGGTAAGCCTGCTGTTTTCGCTCAAAATAGGGCCTCATCTACTCCCGTTCCATCGACTGGCAAAGCTGGGGCGCTTAAGTCAGAAGATTTTAAATATTACGCTATTCTTAGGCGTACTAATATGTTCCAACCCTCTCAGTATAGCCTGAAGGGCTATCCCCCTAGTGGTCTATCGACACAAGCTGGATTACAGACTGGAATTGTGGTTGTTGATATACGTACAATGAAGGAAGTTGCCTGGTGGCCAGAGGGAACAACTTTTTTGCATGATAATTCTATCTACACGACCACAAATTCCTCATTAGGCACAAGAGTGATTAAAGTTTCAACCAATGGTACAATTCTTTATAATAAGCTTCTCAACTTAAATAAAAACGGTATCGGCTCAGGTTTAACCCTATCAGCGGACTTATTACATGTCTATTATCTCAATAACGGCGATGCCTGGATAGGGGATTTCAATATAGAAACAGGCGCCGTTTCGAATGTACATCAGGTTACCCAAACTGGGGTGATTCAGGGCGGTGAAACCTACATGAGACAGCAGACACTGTTAGCTGGAGGCTACATCATCAATACACAGGATGGGACATTTGAGCAATGCTGTAAATATGGATTTGTGCCAATTAGCAGTAAAGCCACTCGTTTTGTGTATGCATCCGGGGGGCCATTTGGGAAAGACGATAAAGTTTGGAGTTTAGAAACCCGAAAACCTGTTTTTGGCTTTCCAGGAGGGGCAGAACATTGGCTAAATGCTGAACAGACTAAACTTATTCGTCAGGCATCGAATGGGTACCAAATAATTGATCTTTCGCCGATTAAAAGCAATGCTGTTAACTGGAAAGTAACGGCGTACAAACATCCTACTTATCTGAGTACCATTTGGACTTCAGCTAAAGCCCGCCTTTCGCCTAATGGAAAATATTTGTTCCAGGCTGGTGGCGAAGGCCCTACGAGTGGTTTATACATACACGATTCTGAAACGTATAAAGAATCTTTTCTTCCGATGAATCTGAAAAAGAATATGTGGAGAGGAGCCAATTATGCACCAGAAGCCTTCTGGACAGATAATTCTCATCTAATCTTTAAAGCCGATGAAGGGTCTATAGTGAACGGAGAAATGATAACTACGGCCAATCAGGGAACATATATTATTGATTTGAATACCAAGAAGGCTAAGCGTATAACACCTTATTTAATCGACGTTGATAAAGATAAAGTCCTTCGGTTCGCGGACGCTGAGATGATATTATTTCAGGCAAATAACAATCTGTTTACTTGCTCTTCAAATGGCGATAATCTCAAGCAAGTAACATCACTCCCAAATCTATATAGCCTTGAATATCCATTTTTGGACGATGAGGCTAGGTAAAACACTTTGCTTAAGTATCAGGAAGGCTTTCACAGGCTTAAAATATATACCCCATTGGCCACTGTTACTATCATATAGTTGGCCCATATAACCCCTTATCATTATATCGGATGAGTAACTCTACCAACTTACGAATAAACACACGTTGCACATTGTCAGTATTTTTTATTCTGCTTTTTGGATTGTTCTTTTCATGCACTAGCGAAAAGGGTTCATCAGGTGAGGTCAATCCCGTTTTGACTAAGTTATCAAGCGAAGAGAAAAAGAACGTAAAACGCCGAGAAGAGGCTCTTTTGAACAATACTCAAGCGATTGTCCTATCAACACAAAAATATTGGGATCATGTTGAGGAGTTTACCCAAGCTTCTCCTGGAGATCGCTATATTCCTTATCCAGAAGCAGAAAAGTTTTTACCTGCCACAATTGGATCGGAAGCTTTAAAATTTGATACAGGTGGGCAACAGTCATTTTATGAACTTGGTAGATTTAAGTATGGCAACAAGATGACTGTATTTTATAAATTTTCCCATAGGCAGCCCTTTTCCGCTTGGGAGTTAAGGGAATATATAGCTCAAGCGTCCAAACCCAACATTGAAACACGTGTATTGAGTCCTCAAAATGAAGTATTAATTATTTCAATAGATGACAGAGAAGCTAACAGTGATTATTATCCGATTTGCGGCATACTAATAAATGGATTCGCTAAACTGCAAATTACCTTCGGCGAAAAATTATCGAAAGAACAAAAAACCAGTTTATTAAATGAGCTTTTGACAAAAATCAACTATGATAGTGCTATAGCAGCCATGTCCCCCAAATTATAAAACCTGGCAAAGGGTTTCGTTTATGTAGAATACGTGGCTTAACAAGATAGCTTTCTGAGTCTTAGTCGGTTTTTGTTGGCAGAATTCACCTTCTAAAGAATATCTACCAGATCAATCAGTACAAAGCTTTTAATCAATCGCACAAAACCTATCCTCAATCAATATATTATAGGTACCCAATTCACCCCTCCATTTCCTGCACCCGCTTTTCAATAAACTCATTGATCTGCACCTGAAACTCGTGGAGCTAAAAAAAAATAAAAGATGTTTTTAAAAACTACATTTTCTACACATCCTACACCTGGAATCAACTAGTGGGTAATTAAACGCGACTGGGACTCTGGTTTCGTCAGATACCCACGGTAGTGAATTTTAGGTGGGTAAATCACTGTTACTAACTCGGATAATTACGCCATGTGGGAGATCGCTTACGGGCATCATTAAGCTCAGTAGTAGAGTATCGTTCGATTGGTAATAACAGGAGTTTGGTTCCTGCAACCAATCGATTCGGATTCTTTCCAATGACCTCTTTGTTTAAATCAAAAATCAGTGGCCATAAATCCACAGCACCGTATTGTGCTCTTGCAATGGCAGACAGGGATGACCGCGTTGGATCACTTGGTATTACCTCAATTCGATAGCCACCCGTTATAACTATATCCCCTAATACAGCAGGGGGCTTTTTGCCTTTCGCGTCAAGAAATTTCTCAAAATCTGCATCAAGTGCTTCTGAGGACGAAAACTTGGCGAAGTTGATGTCGAACACGGCCAGCGATTGCCGAACCAGTACAGCAAGTAAGCCTGCCTGATTGGCTAAGTAAATGAGTTTTTCATCAACAACTGCATTGACAATAGAAAACAGGGGCTGTGATGTATTGACGACGAAGGTGCCTTGTCTATAGAATTTAGACAGCTCATCTAAACTATTGAAAAGTCCATAGCGATCAATGATTTTAATTCCGCTTAGGGTCTTACTGACAAGAATTAAGTGGCCGACATTGTTCTCTAAAGATTTAAGTACAACAAGAAGCGGCCGATCCTCCTGAATAGCTAGCCGCTTTAATTCTTCGAAGGAAGTAAGCCCTCGTCGTCGTGCTGTATCAATCTCAGAAAAAACTACACCTAACCTTCTCAAGGCATCAGCAATGAGCCTATTGGGTGTCCCAGATGTAGCTATCGTCTCTAAGGGAATACCGATTGCCTTAGCGATTTCAGATACACTAATTGCGATTCGATAACCAGCGCGCTGGAGGGCTTGTCCAATGGCAATGGGAGCACATAACCCACCCCTAAGCCAACGCCATATAGTTAAATTAGTGAATTGTTGAACAATTGCCCTGAAATAGGTGGCTGACTCCTTTAAAACTTTACCCTGTGGAACAAAATTTAATACGCGCAGAAAATCTTGTACGGCGCCCTTTAGCGATCCATCAGCAGCCCCTTCCCCAATTCGTGCCAGATCAACATACATGGTGTTGAGGTAGTCAGCGCCACTCGCTTTAGCGGTGGCGATATAGACCGCAAAATTACCCGGATTCTCAAGAATATACTGTTCCAATTCAGCGTGATACGCTTTATTCCGCTTTGCCCACCAATCGGCGCATTCGGATCCAATCATCATTCCTTCAGCCATATGGAGTTCTTCAGTTTAAGGGCCTATTTTACTGGCGCTTCAGCGTGGTGATTTCAGGCAAATTGACCGCCGCCGGGCGTAACGAATCTGGTCATACTATGCTGTCCTAATTAATTGCAGACAGGGCCGTATTTCCCCGTTTTTGCGGGAATGTATGAGCGGTTTCCAAGCAGTATATTTTGCTTATTATCCATTCCTAACTGGAAGTACCCCGGTTGCCCATTCTCAGCCGTAAGCACAAGCTGAACGCTTCCTGAGCGGGCCTGCAAACTCCAGGTGCCCGATTCCGTTTTAGGACCTGACATATCGAAACTGGCCTCTCCATAGAAGTTATAAAAGCCCTGCGGACATAAATCCAGTTTCTGAACCCGGGTAAATCCTCCGGTAGACGACCGGTACGTATGGAAATAGTTAAGCCGGGTTCCCGACAGAATTTGTCGCCACTGCGCTACCTGATCAGTTTCGCTACTGGTTTCTATGGCCTCGTTGTCGGTGTTGTCGTCCTGCGGGTAGGCCAGGACTCCGATCAGAAAAAACAGGCCGATGGCCCAGATTTTTGTGGATTTGGGATTGGTTTTCATGGTATTTCTAACGGATAACAGATCTTTTCAAAATCGTTCATACTTAAAAGAAGCGTGATGACGAGTGAGCCCACCGGAAGATTATCTTTCTACTTTCTTCTTTCCATTGCCTCTGGTGCTCAAAAGCGAACCGACTAGTAGTTGGTTGCTCTTGAGTTTGATAAACCGTGCCTCTTGTAAAGGTCGTGGCTCAGGTACTAGCACGCTGACCGGGCTGCGGAGTCATCGTGGCGTAAATCTTCTTGCCATTTGTCGTCATGTGCGTAACCGTTTGGCGGCTGCTCCCTGATTAGATCGAAACCAACTTCATCGATAACTATCCCCTTACCCGAAACGACGACAACCCACACTCGTCAATAACTACGTGCGCTATAGGCTTTCCCCCGATTCCCTGGGTTGATTTCTGATCCGATCATGATGGGACTGTTAGCCTTATTTTTCTTTACTACAGGACAAAGATGAGCGGATAATCCCAGTCGGTTATTCATGGTTTTCTATGCTATTCGATCAGGGGAAACCATGATTTTTTGGATCATGGAAAACCATGATTTTTTGGCCAAGTAGCGCGGTAAGCTGCCAAATAATAGTAGCTTTCCGTATCTAATCGTTTGTGCTGATGCGACGTTTTATCTGTCTGATAATCTGCACCCTTATGCTGGCTACGAGCCAGGGGCAACCTGCTCCCCCGCCCGAAGAGAAACAGTTAATTCAACTGAGCAAACTTCCGGTTAGCTACGGTCGGGATACAGCAGTAGCCTATCTGCACGACCGATGCGCCCGGCACTGGATCATTCAGGGCATGCCGCAACGTGCCGACGAACACTTACGACGTTTTGAGGCTATCAATAAAAACTATACATGGCCTTTTGGAGAAGCACTGCTTTTATACCGAAAAGGGCACTACCAAACTGTACTGGGTAATGCGACCCAGGCAAAATCTTATTTTTTACGGGCATTGGAGCGGCTAATTCATCTGAACCATCCCGAAGTGCTGCTGGCGGCTTATACGCAGATGAGCGCCAATGAATTAAATAGCGATTGGGCGGACTCCACCAGTACACAAGTGGCCATCCGTTATTTACAGAAGGGTCGAAAAATATCGCTGAAAACACCGAAACGATTGTTTTATTCAGCACTCTGTTATCAACTGGGTCGGGCGTATCTGCAATTACAGGATTACAAACAGGCTCGTTACTATTTAACCGAATCGTGGCAGGAAAGTCAGCGAACGGGTTATAAGGAGATGACATTTTACCATAGCCTGCTTTTCACAATCTGTTACCTTCACCTAGGTGACCCGAGACACCGGCAAACCTGGAAAAGCTGCCAATCTTATTTACCCAACCTGAGTAATCAGGAATACTTCGATTATTTCACAGCCCTGTCAGCTATGCACCGCTTTGAGCAAGAGCCTCCCAAGCTACTTTCGGATGGATTGAATATGCTATCGTATGCAACGGCGATAAAGTCCCCGACGAAAGTGCTTCAATCGCGCCGTATTGTCTTTGAGGCCTATAAGCTATTGAATCAACCCCAATCCGCATTACAGGAACTGGAAATCATAAAGCAACTTGAAGATAGTACACAACGCCAACGCTCCAAAGTGCTACTCGCCGAATTGCAATTGAAATACGATGCCAAACAGCATCAGGCCGAGCTTGCCCGCTTAACCATCGAAAACCAACGTAGTCAAAGTAGGGTATTGCTTGGCAGCATTCTCATTTTGGTCGTGTTACTAGGTATTATTGTTTATAGTAACCGTCGCCTTCGTCAGAAAAACCAGGCTATCCGAGCTGCTCTTTTGCGGGGGCAAGCCCTCGAACGCCAGCGTGTTGCAGCCGACCTCCACGATAATCTGGGCACTACCCTCTCCGCCCTCCGCTGGACTCTGGAAGCTATGGATAGATCCAAACTATCCCTTATGGAACAGAACGCCTATGCGACCATCAGCCTACAAGTTGATCAGGCCTACAATGATGTTCGGCTCCTCTCCCACAATCTACTTCCCGACGAATTAGCCAGGCAGGGACTACCTGTAGCGCTCCAGGCCTTATTGACGAAACTGAATCACAATACGTCTGTATGGTTTAAACTGACAGGGATTGAGACTTTACCGAGATTAAATGCCCAAACGGAATTTGAGTTATATAGTGTCTGCCTGGAATTGCTCAATAATACGATTAAACACGCTAAGGCGACGGAAGGGTACATTAGCTTTAGTCAGGAAAATGGAATGCTCCATCTGACAGTCGGTGATAATGGAGTAGGTTTCAGCAGCCAACGTAAAGATGGACAAGGATTACGGAACGTAACAGCACGGGTTAACACACTGGGCGGTATGTGGCAGGTCGATTTTAGGCCGGAAGGCGGGATACGAAATCAGATTGTTGTGCCGCTTAAGACAGCCGTCCGTGTTTCATCGCGAACTTGATCCTACTGACTACACGCTTTACCCCTAGCTTTTGTATCAGGTGTTTGCGGTGGGCTGCGGTGTCCGTCTCAACTAGGTTCAGTTGTTCATTGAGCCGTTTCAGAACTTCAATCGGCTGCTTCTGGATGTATCCTAGAGATGTAAGCTCAAAATACACAAGCCCATTAGTATGTGAAAGTCTCTAAATTCAATAGCTCTGAACTGTAGCCTGACTAAATAAGGAATGCCCGGTTCCCTGCTGAACCGGGCATATACCTTAACTTTTACAACTTCATTTCAGAGCAGGCAGCTAGATACTTATTTACAATTACTGGTAGTAAATGAAGTACTACCCACTTGATTGCCGTTTAACGACATAACAGATGAAGTTGGAAACCCATCTTTATATATGTATGTATCTGTTCTTGTCGTTATTGTACCAACAACACCGGCGGAATTTTTCGGGGAGATTTTAGTAGTTAGCGGGTTGTTTTTGCCAAAAAGTCCCAGATTAGAGCCGATGGCAGTTACATTGAAAAAATTACTAGTCAATACAATCTTATGCGCTTCAGATAGTGCAACACTCGCAAATGCCAGCTTTTTATCATCATAGGTTAGGTCTGTACGAGTCTCTCCCCCAGCTTTCAGTGTTTCTACAAGAGAGGTGAGATTTCCCTGACTATCATAGCTAAGTTTAGACTCGGCTATATCGCCAGAAGTAGGCTGAATAGTGACTATCTGGCCAGATGCATTTAGTGACACTTTGTAGACAGCATTATTGTAACTATACTCCGTTAGCTTACCCCCAGAATAGGTAAAGACATACTTATTAAGTGAACTCCCCAATTTCTCTTCCACCGACACTAATTCTCCGCTAGTGGCATACGAAAATGTTAGCACTGTGCCACTGCTATAGGTAATTTTGGATACTCGTCCCTGAGCATCATAACTGATGGTCGCCGTATAACTATCACCAGTATACGTAACTCGTTGTGTTATACTACTTAAAATACAGGTTGTTGCGGTGGTGGTCGTTGCCGTCAGCGTGGTGAAGGTAAAGGTAGGGCCATAGGTTGTGCCTGATGCTGTTGTCAGATAAGCACGGATGGTATAGTTAGTCGCGGCATCGAGTCCGGTTAGAGCACTGGAAACACTGTAGGGCACAGCTACTGAAGAGGCTAAAGACCCTAATTCTGTTTTGCCAGTGTTACTTGCCAATGTGGGAGTTTGCGTGCCTTTGCTCCAAACATGACCATGCTGGCTGATGGCCTGGTCTCCAAGCTGATTCAGTACCGATACTGCCCGTGCGGTAGAACTGGTTATGCCCGATGTGGTTTGATTGTTGATAGCAGTACCAAACGTAGGGGTTGTGACGGTAGGTGTAGTCATAATGACGAAATCGCTAGTACTACTTACCGTTGTTCCACTCACTGTCACACTTATTTTTCCGGACTGGGCACCCTGTGGCACTTTCGTGACTAGCCGTGTTGTAGTAGCACTATCCACAGTTGCCTCCGTACTGCCAAATTTTATATTGTTATTGGCCGTTGTAGCACTAAAGGCTGTTCCCGTAATGACGACTTTCGTGCCAACCGAGCCAGTCATCGGTGTTACGCCCGTGATTGTTGGGGGATTTGCCGTCGGCGTTGTGGGCGTTGATGGTGTAGGCGTTGAGCTATTGTCTTTGCCGCAGGCCAGCACTAGAAATAAGCTCATGATTGACAGGTAAGCAAGTAAATTTTTTAACATGTGGATATGAATAAATGGTAATTGTTCAACCTTAATTCTAGTGCACTAGAGTTCGATAAATCCTCGCAATAAAGTTATTATTCAGCCGAACACAAAAATACGTTATCCCTTAGCGAATAGCTGTTTAGTCGTTGTATTTGCCTGACCACGATGCTCCTTTATTGTTGTTAAACCGGTTGACGTAACAGGTTCGTTTAAAAAAATTATAAATGTTGCTAAGTGCTAATTATATCTCATCCGCTTCTTCAGAGTTGACGTTAGTTGCCGTACCATCTGATATGGAGGTGGCCACCGTGCGGTTCCCCACGAGCGGCTAGCGGCCGGGACGCGGTCAACTGACAACGGAATTGGCGGGTGACCCGGCGGTGGTCCGAGGCAGCGAAATCTCTACTTTTACTACCCGACCAGGTGAAGTAGGCTAATTTGTTCGACAAAGTGATTTGATCGAATGGGGTCTGGTCAAGTCGATACCAATAGAAAACGCCCGATCTCATTGAAACCGGGCGTTGTATTCCATCAGCTAAAGGACAAACTAGGGTTTCAACAGTTTCACTTGCCGGTGTTCCTGAGTAGTATTGACCTGCAAGAGTAATAATCCCTTACCTGTACCAATAGGCACACTCACCCGTTCTACAGAACCCGCTTCGTCAAGCCGCTGCTGATGCAGGAGCTTACCCTGCATATCCACCAGATTCAACTGCACAGCCTGGCCTGCTACCCCCCGAATCTCGACATCGACGGTTCTACCTTCCACCGGATTGCCCAAAACGTTGACCTGTAATCCTGGTCCCGTTTCTGCCACACCCACTCGGGTGGGAGCCGTGCAGATCGATAACCAGTTGTAGAGGAAAGTAGCGGTTGTAGCGCCCTGTTTGGCACTCAGGGTAATACTCGGGTTATCCGTGTACAGATTGAGACTGTACGGTCCCGGATTGGTCGTAGCCGGCATCTCATTGACCACCGAGAAACTAATCGGTGAGCTGTCTACTCCGCCATACTGGGGTGTAAAGGTCACCCGACGAAGCCCTGTACTTAACACCTCACAGCTCACCGTCGATACCCCTACGATCGTAAAGCCCGCGGGCGTCGAAGGCATGGGATTTACCGTCAACTGGAAGCTACTGCTCACCTGTAAGCCACCTGGATCCAGAGCCGTTACCTGTACCGAGCTTACGCCAGTCGTCGAAGGTGTGCCGCTGATCAAGCTACCACTGACCGAGAGTCCACCGGGTAAACCTGTCGCCGAATAGGTTAAGGCTTGCCCATCAGGATCCGAGAAGTAGTTGTTCAGATTGAGCTGATAAGCCTGATTCACCAGAATGGTCTGGTTGGGAATACCACTTGTGGTGGGCTGCTGGTTGGGGTCAGTGCCACTCTGACAGGAGGCAAACCAGTTGTAGGCATAGCGCGCTTCGGTACTGCCCGCCTGATTAGCGACCAGGGTGATCACCGGGTTATCCGTATAGAGCTTTAAGGAGTAGGGTGGAGCCTCTGTCGTAGCCGCCTTTTCATTGACCACCGCGAAGGTGATTTGATTGCCATTAGACCCGCTGTACTGGGGCGTGAACTGGACCTGATAGCCCCCTTTGGCTTCATCGATGAGCGTGCAATTGACCATCTTGACGGCCTGAATGGCAAAACCACCGGGTAGGATCTGCAAACTGACCGGAGCGGCTTGCGGACTGGTGCAGTTACCCACCGAACAGGTAGCCGTGAGCGTATAGTTGCCCGGCTGAGTGAACGTGTAGATGTTACCATTGGCCTGGCCTGTTCCGCCCTGGGGGAGCCAGTTGACTGTTCCCGCACAACCCGTAGCGGTCACGGAGATGGGCTGGTTAGACGTCGAGGAAGCTGAAGCTTGCAGGGTTGGCGCTGACAGGGCTGTGTTACTGGTCACCGTCGTGCTGGCCACCGACGAGCAGCCACTGCCCGACAGCACGGTCACCGAGTAAACACCCGATTGACTGACGCTAGCCGTAGAGGAAGAAGGCCCATTGGGTTGGCTGACTCCAGCACTAAACAGGTAGGTGCTACCCCCACTTCCGGCGGTTAAGGTCACGCTTGTCAGAGCGCAGGTTAGCGGACCATTATTGGCCAAACTGGCAATAGGTAGCGCGTTAATGGTCACACTGGCGGTGCTATTGGCGGATTGGCCAGCTACACTCACGGTCAGGGTGAAACTTTGACTGCTCGACTCTGTGGCTGTCACTGTCTGGCTGAAAGCAGTTCCTGATGCATTCCCCATCGTTGTACTGCTGCCATTGGTCAGCGTGAAGGTATAAGTTCCTGTTACATTACCCAGCGTTGCTGTGAAAGTAAGGGGGCTGCCCGTACAAACCGTTATGGGATTAGCCGTCAAACCCGAAATCGTCGGTACCGGAGTTTGAGTTCCTAGGGTGAATTGGCCAAACATAGCCGTAGCTCCGTCCGTGGAGACCAGTCCAGCGGCCAAACCACCATTAGCCGAGCAGGAAATCGGATCCCACACACTCCCGTTGAAACGGACCACCCGTAAATTAGGAGACGAGGTGATCGACGGACTGGTCGCTACATTTTGATAAGCAAGTCCAACCTGAGCGGATCCACTGCCACTGGTATGGTCAATCTGCCAATACTCTTTATCGGAGATCACCGCCAGGCAGGCAGCCAGACTGGTAGACTGGGAGGGCGACGTCTCTACATACTGGGCCGTAAAAGCATCCGTTGGGGTTCCTTGTGGAGAAATGGAGGCTGGTCGATAGGTAGTGCCATTGCCCAGTGGAAAGGTGAAAGCCTCATCACCAATTTTGGCTATGGGTCCTACTACGTGCGAGGCATTACTGGCTCCAACGGCCTGGGCATTGTCGTTTAGGGTGAGCAGGTTGGTAGCATCCGTTTTCAGAATACCATCTACAAGGCTCAGCGATTGGCTGGCCGTAACCGGTACGGCCAGCACCATCGACTGACCGGCTGCGGTGTTTTGCAGCGTGAGCTTACCAAAGGTCAGACTGGTTGACCCGGCAATGGTCTGGCTGGCTGTTCCTGCCAGCAGACCTTCGCCCTGAGCCGCGTTGAAGCTACCGTTGTTGGTCACATTCGCCCGAAAGCTCATGCGGCCATTATTAGTCACTGAGCCGGTGTTGGTAAAGGCTTCACTCGTGACGAGCGACGTGCCTGTAGTAACAAAAAGCGTCCCCTGATTGACAAACTGAGCCATTCCGCGTAGGGAAAGCATAGTAAGCAAGATGGTTAGGAATAGACCTTGTTTCATAGATGAATTGTCGAATAGACCGTGAAGTTTTCCAGAAAGGATCAGCCGCAGGCGTCCGGCGATTAGCACCGAACCCTCAGGGCAGGATCCCTCCCTCAAATGCCACACCTAAAACCAAGGTTATTCAATGGTGACGCCTGCACTGGCGTAGCCGCTGACCGTATTGATTAACGTTAGCCCGGCAGATGTCGAGTTAAAGACGAGCAACAACCGGGTCCCTGCCGTAACGGGAATAGCCAGGCCTGATGTTACGCCAGAGCTGGTGGTGCCCAACCCTATAATACCCGTTAGGCCAGGCGCTAAACTAACGGTTGCCCCCCCCACGGGGGTAAAGGTATTACTCGATTCACTGGCTTTATATAACTGGGCATTGACGGTAACCGTCGTGCCGATTAGCGATAGTGCCTGAGTTGTACTAAAAAAGCCGGACAGGGAAGTGATCGTGCCGGCACGGGGAACGGAGAATGCGAAATTAAGTAAGACCCCTGCATTACCAGTGAGATCGATGGATCCTCCCGTAGTGATACCCGATGCAGAATTGCCAAAGCCCAATAAGGCACCTGTACCCGCCAGGCCACCCAGAATGGTCGTCATCGTAACGGGTAGACCCGAGGAAAAGGGAATTATGCTTCCCGCGGAGGAGCCTCCCGAGACATCAGCTGTCGTTGCCAGGCGAACCCATTGACCGCTTTTCCGGAAATAAAACCCGGCTGTTCCCCCGGTTTGGTACACCAGCAACCCCTCTGCCGGATTAGCCACATCGCCTGTGCTGTTGACTCGTGGAATCAGCAACCCTTTGGTACTGGACTGGACTTCCAGTTGAGCGCTGCCATCGGGGCTATTGGTACCAATACCGACCTGAGCTCTGGAGTGTTGGGCAAACAGGAGCAGGCCAAAAAGACAAAGCAATACATTGTTTTTCATGGTTAACGGAGGTTTAGTTAAAGACGTTTTCAATGAGAAGGCACAGGATTAGTTTACCGGGTCTTTATCTGATTGACCGGAAAAAGACCTTAAAGACAGGACAAAAGGGCTTACAGAGAGGTTTGTGGCCACTTCGCCCGAAGCATGCCTCACCAGCTGATGGTATTCCGCCAATAAGTTGGCAGGATCCAGCTACCGATTGAGCCGGAGAAGACAACTCTGGGGATCATTGTCGGAACCGCCAGGCGGGTTGCCGGTGCTACATGGGCATGGGGCTGACTGGCTTGTGATTTTGCTGAAGCCAGCGCGTTCAGGCTTAAGCACTACCCACTGATGAGGAGTAGTTACCTGTCTGTGGTGAATTGGCCAGCTTTATGGAGACTTGTAGGCTGGTCGATCGACTGACTAAATGAGTTGTAGTCAGATTTGCGAGTCGAACTGAAGTTATCTGGGAGGAAAGAGAAAGGTAGACCATTCGTATGATTTGGGAGGAAAGGTGGTAAGGCAAAGGATAACCTATTGTATTCAGTAGCTATAGAATTAGCCCATGAATTGGAGTATATACGTAGATATGAGCTACTTGGATTTACAATAAGTTTATATTTTTTGTTACTTGAGTATATTCTCTAAGTATTTATTGCAACAAAAACTTGTTTTAATGTACAATTACAACTGCTTGATATGCGAACGCATAGAAAAACGCCCGATCTCATCGAAACCGGGCGTTCGCTTCTAACCACCCTTTCTAGGTTATTTAGACCCAAAAAGGCCCATACCCAGCACCGGGTATTGACGCTATAATAAGTACTTATCAAAAAGTATATACCTGTCGGAAGTTCACTTAGCCAGCACCGAACTTAGTCGGCATACGTTGGTTATTTCTCCGATCCTGAAGGCTTTTTTATTACCAGCGCTGTTTCATATATGCCTGGCTTTGGGTAGTACAGTTGTACCTGCGTTAACCTGCCTTGCATTATAGAATACCGCTTCAGCGCTTCTTTACCTATTGCGACTATATAATAAGGTTGTCATGTTTGATACGCTCAAAAAATTAACCCAACTTGATGAACATTCCTGGTCGATGTTCAGTCACATACTGACTGAGCATCAGTACATGAAAGGTGAAACAATCCTGCAACCTGGTCAACTATGTAAACACATATTCTTTCTGCAAACCGGGCTTTTACGCAGCTTTCAGCTGAAAGCAGGTGACGAACGAAATGTGGCCTTTAGCCTTGAAAATTCGTTTTTAACCGATTTAAAAAGTCTGCGTAACGAGCAGCCAAGCGAATTGACTATCCAGGCACTTGAGCCCTCATCCGTATTGAGCATGGCCAAAGTGGATTTAGTTGGGCTTTATCAACAGTCTCATCCGATTGAAACTTTAGGCAGAAACTTGCTGGAAACTCTTTTGGAAGAGCAGGAAGAATATGCGTCCTGGTTCACCTTATATTCGGCCAAAGAGCGATATGATTTATTACGTCAAAAGAAACCCGATCTAATTCAACGGCTTCCGTTAGGTCAACTGGCATCGTATTTAGGGATTCGTCGGGAAACATTAAGCCGAATTCGTCGCTTGAAGTAGGACTCTTTTTTGACTTTTGTCACACATTCGCAGCTCACTGCCTACCTACCTTTGCTAACCTTAAACGATGGAAGCAATGGATCTAAATCAGGTTAAACAGTTAGCCCTCAACTTCATTGAAGAAGTTTGGAATCATCAACAGTATGACAAGCTCGATGATTATCTTCATCATGACTATGTTGACCACTCATTACCAACGGCTTTACCAGCCGACCGTGTAGGTTTGTTAAAATGGCTTCAAGCCACCAGCCAATCCTTCGAACATCAGACGCTCATTGAAGATCAGGTTACCGAAGGCAATAAGACGATTCTAAAAGTTAAAATGATGATGACCCATATTGGTTTATGGCGTGGTATTGAAGCGACCGGTGCTCAAGTTAGTACAACAGGGTATCGGTTTTATCGAATTGCGGATGGCAAAATCATTGAGCATTGGGCTGCCATTGATGGGAACGTATTAGAAACCCAACTAAAGCAGAAAGTAAACAAGGGCTGCCAGATTCCAGAATAATGTATTAGTCCAGGATCAGTTATAAAATCGATACGACGATTAGTACAGACTTTTCGCAGCAACAACTAAAAAGTCCGATTCAATCGAACCGGACTTTTAGCACGACATCAAAGGTTGCAACTACCAAAGCGGGCCACCCTGGCGGGGCCAGCTATCAAATAGAGTTCTGTAATTGGTCTTTTTCAGTCGAAATACCTGTCAGTTGCTTTTCTTCCAGCGGTTGCTACTCTCCTGTTGAATCCAAATGAATTCCATTGGAGCGGTTTTTCAACAACCATTATGTCTACTCTTTACAGCGATTTGAAGTTCATAAATTGTTGGCGCAAATGACCCTATACTTGTCATTTTCACACCCGTCAGAGGCAGAAAGTCGACCGTATATTTGTCGGAGCTAGTCAGTATTTAAACACAACTACTTATGAACCAGGAAGTCACCAACTACTTTCAAAAGCTGCCGAAATGGCAAACTGCCGTTTGTGAATCGCTTCGTACAATGATTGCCGAAACCGTTCCCATCATTGAAGAGAGGATGCAGTACGGAAAACCGCATTACTTGAAAAATGGTCACTTTGCCTGTGTCATCCACGCAGCCAAGGAAAAGGTATCTTTTATGATCTTTAATGCCGGTGAATTGCAGGAAATTAAGGGGTTTTTCAAGTCGATGTCAACCCCTGACCGAAAAACCGCAGCGATTATTGAAGGCCAGGAAGTGGATTATGGCCTGTTGGCAACTCTTCTGAAACAGGCATCCGAATCGTTATGAAAATTGAGGTAGCTAACACCATTAGAATCACCGACACGACGATAGGATCGGTTAGCGGATGCTACAGTGAACTCGTGGCGAATTGAGTACGATTCGGAAGAAATATTTATTGGTTCAAGAAAAACAGCCTACAACGGACCCCGTCAGGGAGAGCTATTTGATATCTAGTTCGCTTTGGTAGTTGCAACCATCAAAAAAACGGTAAATCTATTTCGGTCTCAGGCATTGATCAGCTATCGCATACAGGTTTTCGAGCTGGCCGTGTTCCTCGACAATATCCAGATACTTGGATTCCTTTTGCCCTCTCCCATAAGTAGGCATCAAAGCGGTATCGTTGTAAAAGTTGAGCGTATAGTCAGTTCCAGAACTCTTGATGTGTAGCTTGCTTAGCAGCTATATACCGTTAACAGTTCGCACAATTTTAGGTCGGGTTGATTGCTCAAGTACCGGCCGATCGGCTACCGAGTCGATCTCGGGAGTTAGTGGAGCAGGCATGGGATTACTCAAGACATTGGCCAGCTTGGTATTGTCAACTCTTTTAGATTAGACCGATTTGCCGAAGTTGATGAATGTCAAATGGGCCATGCAATACCAAATCGACGGGCGGCTACGCCGATAGAATAATCTGTCGATACACTATCGGCCAAGTTTGGCACCCTTGGATTAGATTAGCTATCCTGGCCAGGAGTAAATAACCGAAATAGTATATTTCTCTGAATTTCAAGAAGAGCCTACCTGTAGCGGCTGTTACGAATCATCATAACTCTATATTGCAAATAGAATTATAATTTAATTTCACTTTGTAGCATCGGTCCAACCATTACGTTTAGCTTTGGTCGGTTTTTCATTTGGAGAGTCAAACAACGCGGCAAGAACACGGCGTTGGGCAACTTCTGGCGAAATTTTTTTACCTATTAGATAATCCCGAACAGAATAAATACAGTAAAAAGGGCGGTCACCCTTGTATCGGTACCTGAGCTCTCCAGATAAGTGAATCCGTCGAAGCGTTTCGTGCGAAACGTCTAGCGCCTTCATTGTTTGGGCACGATCCAGCCAGGCAACTTGTAGCAGTAATGACCGAAGGAAACTAAGTTCCAAGCCCTGCTCATGGACTTGCCTCTTCAAATTTTCAAATTCTTCATAATCAGGAGCCTGAACCATAATTAAGCAACCCTTTGGTTTTTCCAGCCGTTGTATACCTAGCTCTACCTTGGCTTTTTTATAAGTTTCAATGCCACCAAAATCTCTTTATTAGAATCTTCACTGATAGTTATGTCCCTCACACAACTTTACCATATGCTTTTTAATCCTCATCAGTAGTCATCAAAAAGCATATCTTCTCCAAAGACCTCTTTGATCGAGTATATCTGCACAGCTCTCCCGCTTAGAACGTTTGATTGCAGCCTTCGAATATACTAGGAATTGCCCTTTCTCTGATAAAATTAAGGGAGTGATTGGTACTATATTGGTCAACTTCCCGCAGCTATGACCGAACGGTTAAGACTTTATGTAATCTGATTCTTACTAGAACTTCATAAGCGGAATCATGCAGTTCACTTCAGAATAGCCATAGTCAGGAAGATATCTGAACTAGGCTCGTTACTAATGATGCTTTTTATTGATGAAGGCCCGACGAGAACATTCGGGCCTTCACATTACCTACTCACTGAGCCGATTGATCTCGGCCTGGATGTTGGCAATTCGCTGGTCACAGTAGCCGATCTGCGGATTCTCTGGGTTCGCCGCCAGCAGCTGCTGCTTTAAGTCCTTCCAGGCAGTCAGTTGGCGCTGGTTTAACGCCAGCGGAGTAATGGGAATATTACCTTGCTCTGGGTTTGATAACTGGTTTCGTAGGGCTTCCCAGTCGGCTAATTGTTGCTCGTGGGCATTGGCTTGTGAATCGGGATTGTTGGTGTTATCCATGGGAATAAACAAGGGATTGGTAGGGTGGTAAGAAACCGGCCCGGTTGGTTGAAAAATGAAAACTGGGGTAAGTTTTTGGCATCCGCTAACGGGCTAGCTGTACGGCCGTTGCGGCCAGCAGCAACCACAGACTGGCTGCTAACAGTGGAGGAATGGGTTTGTAGCCCATTCTGGGTTCAGTCAAAGAGTTGTCCATCGGTACTAAAAAGTGGGGTTAATCAATTGACGATTAGTAGCGATTTGCTCATCGTCTCAGCAGGGATGTTCACTCATCAGTATAGGTCAACTCGGCACTGACAATGGCATAGATCTTCTCGATGTGGCCACTTCGTTCGGCCACGTCCAGCCAGCTTTCCCGCTCCGATCGCTTATGGGCCCGGATGTTGACGTGGTATAAATAATACAAGCGGTCGTAGACGCGGCGCCAGATATCCTGCTGCTTGAGGTTATTGACCCGACAGTAGCCATTAACAATGCGTTGGATCTTTATCCGGGTCGTTTCAATGGGTAAGGGCTCGGTGCTACGGGGAACATCAAGCAGTGATCGGGCGGCTTGCTGTTGGGAATCGAGCATTTGCTTCAGCTGCTGCTCCAGATCGGCGATGCGTTGGTCGTGCTGACGGAGGTAGTCGGCTGGTAGCGGTGTCTGGCCCGCTTCCCGCAGTCGCCGGCGCGCCTGGGAGAAGGATTTGACTAGCGTAGCTTTGAGTTCGACAACTCGTTTAGAATTGCGGCTGAGCGTACCAATGAACAGCGCCTGGTCTTCGGTTAAATAAGCAACAGTGATAGGCTTGGTGCTTTTCTTTTCTGGTTGAAGATTCGCCGTTTGAAACGGCGAATCTTTTTTACCTGACTCTGTTTCAAAGGCGACCCTGCCAAAGTCACGCTCGATGGCCCGTTGATGGGTTCGAATTGTTTCCAGCAAGCTCTTATGATTTACTCCTAATCCATGAGCAAAGTCAAGGCTGCTAACGGTTAACGTCTCTCCCGACGTGCGTACCGGAATCAGATGGATGTTTGGCGTAGGTTCCATCTTAGTAGGTAGCTGAAGGGAAAACAATTCCGGGAAAATCAACATAGTGCTCGGTTAAGGCCTCGTAGCTCACCCCACCGTCGAGCAACTCTTCCCCCATCTCTTCCAAGACGTAACTCACATTTTCCTGGGGTAGCAGCATCAGCCAGTCCAGATGCTCATAGCCGTACCACATGGCTGTCATGCGCAACGCTTTCACCTCCCGAAACCAGCTATCATCAATAGCCTCCTCTTCACACAGGCGAGTAGCTAGCAGCACTTTGTCGGCATCAAGTTGCAGTATATGGCGCATCATGTTGCGGTTATCATTCTCGTAGGTGGCAATGGCATGGGCGGGATCGCCGGGACGGTTGGGCAGGAAGGCCAGGCCAATCATGTCCCATCCCCGGAACAGCAGAGCATAGTTGGCATTAGGATAGACCTGGGCCGTTGGGGTAAAGGCACGCAGCAGGGCAATACCATCAAGTATTGTCTGGTAGTGAACGGGTTGTGCCTGCAGGCGCTCGGTGAGTTGCTGAGCCAACTGATTCGGAGCGAGTCCGATCAAATAGGCATGTTGAGAAATGAATTCCTCAGCTGTAATTGAGGGAGTAAGCGTAGGCTGCCGATTATCAGCCGCAGAAGGGGTTTGTAGGCCATTTTCGGCCACTGATGGATTGGGATTTGCATACAATCCCCCACCCACGTAATTTTGATCCGTGGTCATTTTAATTAACTGTTAGGGTGAACACTGCCCCGCTGCTAGCTCTGCCAAGAATTTAGCGCGGGGTTTCTTTTTGCCTGTCAAGTCGGTTCATACAGTCCAGCGAGCAACCTCTTAGGTACTATATCGCCTTTTCTAAATCTGATTGACAATACAATAATACGAAATAGTATAGATATATCTGTACTTAATAGTTAAAAAAATACGTATTATCCAAGAGTTATTTTCATGGGCATGTCCAAAGCTAACGCTACTTTATGCAGTGTACCAACAGTAAGATTTTGCTTTCCTGTTTCGTAGCCACTAACCGCTGCCTTGGTTACCCCTAATATTTCTGCTAACTCCAATTGGCTAAGCCCCTTTTTCTGACGAGCCTCCCGTATTAACTGGCCAACCTGCTCTGTAATCTCTGACATAATAATCTGCTTTCCTGTAAATATAGCATTTTGACGCTTATAGGGTGGTGGCACATAGTTTTACTACCGTTAAGTCAATAGCATATATGTGAATAGGTATAATGTAGGAATCAACGCTTTAATTCAGCGATAGTGCGTACAATCGTAGGTTGGGCAATTCATAATATTCATGATTTGCAGCTGATTAGCCTGAAGCAGACAATCCGATTTGAACTCATTAATTAAACAAGTCGGTCATAGGTAGGGCTGTTGTTAGTGGATTGATGTTAGGCCCATTAGCGGCAATATTAGGGATTTGATTGAAACAGCACATACTTGGTTGTAAATTATTGGGATGTTTCAACTAAGTCCACTCAGGCCATACTTATTGGGGGCAGTAAAGCCAGTATTCGCCTTTTTGTCAAACGGAATCAAAGGAAGAGGCTGTTAATTGACGACAAAACAGGCAGGCCGAAAGTAACCCAGTAGGATGCTTTGGAATAGTTCAATTCCCATAATCATGTTGCCAGCTTATTAATTGTTAAGCCAGGCGTTACCGTACCAAAACACAAACAAAAAATAGCCGACTAATGGGATTGTTTGACTTTATAAAGAAAAAAGAACTGGTTGAAATTGCTGCCCTAAATGCGAAGCGTGAACAGGATGAACTACTTATTGAAAAGCTCAATGGGCAATTACAACACTACAAACCAATTGTAGATATTGAAGCTGAAGTAGATAGGCAAAAGAGAAATTTGGTGCAAATGGTCGACGCGAAAACAACTGAGGTAGAAGCCGCTAACGAAAAGTTGACTACGCTAAACGCTCAGTATCAAGTGGCCCTGGAAATGTACACCAAGTTGCGAAAGGAGGTTAACGTCTTCGAATCAAAACTGGATTTGATTGAATTTGGCGTGTACGAGCCGGTATACGACTTTGAAAAGTCAGACGAATATCGCGCTGAACAAACTGAATTCATCGAAGCGCAAAAAGCACTAATCAGTATGGACAAAGCTGCCCTGTGCGATACGCAGTGGACAGTAGAAGGTAGTGAAGCCAAAGGTAAAGCAGTAGTGCGGGTGTACAAAAAACTGATGTTACGAGCCTTCAATGGCGAGTGCGATGTATTGATCGCCAAAGTCAAGTGGAATAATATCAATCAGATGAAGGAACGAATGCAGAAGATATTCGATGCCATCAATAAGTTAGGTGAAGGCTTCAAAGTTTACCTCAACAAAGACTATTTAGGCTTTAAACAGCAGGAATTAGTTCTAGAATACGAATATCAAGCTAAGCGCCAGCAGGAGAAGGAAGCCATGCGGGCTATACAGGAAGAGTTGCGTGAGGAAGAGAAAGCCAAACGGGAGTTTGAACAGGCCCAACGCGAAGCCCAAAAAGAGGAAGCCAATTATCAGAAAGCATTAGATAAGGCTCGTCGGGAAGTGGAACTAGCGACGGGTGAAAAGCAGGACCGGCTGCTGACCCAAATTCTGATGTTAGAACGTGAACTGGAGGAAGCCCAGGCTAGGAAAGAGAGGGCTTTGTCGATGGCCCAGCAAACTAAGCGGGGGCACGTATACATAATTTCAAATATTGGCTCATTCGGCGAAAACGTCTACAAGATTGGTATGACGCGGCGTTTAGAGCCAGAGGATCGGGTCAAAGAATTGGGGGATGCGTCGGTGCCCTTCCAATTTGATATACATGCCATGATTTATTCTGACGAAGCTCGTACGTTAGAATACGAATTGCACAAAGCGTTTACTGACAAAAAAGTAAACATGCTCAACTACCGTAAGGAATTTTTTAACGTAACGTTGGATGAGATTGAGCAGAAAGTAAAAGAGATCGGTCTTAACGCGGAATTTTCGCGGCTTCCTGAAGCGATGGAGTACCGAGAGACGTTAGCTATTTTGGAGAAGCTCCACGCTCAAACGCCATTAGTAACGGTCGAACAGATGATTGCCGAAGAGTTTCCAAGTAGTTTGACTTAGAGGAAGCTGCGGATCAGTTTTATTGCTTATAATGCCAAGTAAATCCTAAATCACATGTACATAACAATAATGTGAATAGGTGGTGGAATAAAAAACGACGATGATCGGATGGAAATCATCCTCTACAAAAACTAGCGATTCGCAAGCTATTCTATGACTGCAAAACGAAATGAATCAGTCGCTGGATAAGCGGATATAGGAGCTGGTTGGATAATTGAAGCTAGTAATTAGTTTATGCACACAAAATATATCTAATTATCATAATCAATTAAGTCTACTTGCACACCTAGAAGCTTTGATGCATGGGACTCATCTGTTAGCTCAAGGATAGTACTATCTTCGATATATTTAGTAAACTCTTCCTGAGTATATTCTTCCCGCAAACTATCAATTATATTCTGGTTGCTAGAAATAATATACTGAAAGTTTGTGACTTGTGTCTTATCGTAAGCTACCTGGAAAAGAGTTGCTACTTGATGAGAATCAATTTCTGAAAGTAGTCGGCTATCATGAAATAAGAAGTTAACATTGTGGTTATGTTTTCCTTCCAATAGTGTCCAATCAAAACAGAAGATTTTTACTGCCCCTACTCCATCTCCTTTATCGTCATCAATCCTAGCGCGAATGTCAAATCGTTGCCGGTTAAAATCATCATTAATTTCTATTTGAATACCCGCGCTTTTATCCGAGTAGAATTGGTCCACAAATGAGCGAAAAAGCAAAATATTAGTTTCTAATAGAGCATAATTATGCTCTATATATCGACTAGTCTTAAGATTTTCCTCGCTTACTTGAAGCTTAATTTCTTCTAGCTTTCGCTTATACTCATTGATTAGTTTCCTGTACGTTTCAAGCTTATCAAGCTGTATTTCATAATCACGTACCTGGTTATTTAAGCTTGTAAACTCGTCAAGAGCTCCTTTACCTTTTAGGTATTCGGTAAGCCTATCTTTCTCTTTATTAAAAGTTGAAATGTCAGAGTCGAATTTTCTTAATTGGTTTTCATACCGTTTCTTTTCAGTAGTTAAGCGCTTTGAGCGATTCTCAATAATTTTTCGATGGAATTCTTCTACTTCTTCCAATCTACGTTTTACAGCATCATTTAGAGAAACCACAGCCTCTTGGTACAATTCAAGGACTTTGTCCCTTGGGATATCAGGTTGAATTTTTAAGCTATCATCAATATTCCTTAAGGCAATTCTATATGAATCTGCGGTCGATTCTATTTGTGCTACTTTACCCTTCAGTACATTTACCTCACGAAGGACAGCATAGTAATCATCAGCAATCCGAAAGCTGTCAAGACTTTTACGTAAGCGTGCTACTTTCTGCTTCAGATCTGTAATATCAATACTTAAATCTCTGTCACCCTCAAAGAATGATTTTAAGACTGGATCCTTCTCTGTGCTCCTACGGAGATTATCTAACTTATCGTATTCGTCCTTTAGATTGTATTTATCCGCCATTAAATTGACATCCAAACCTAGCAGGAAAGCATTGTTTAGTAATCGGTCATAATCTTGTTCTTTTTTTTTGTAAACATCATACGAATTGTAACTTTCTTTCTGAGGCCGTATAAACCGAGCTATTAATGATCTGAATGTTAAGTTTTTTATATTTTTGGGAATAATAAAAACTAGATCAGCTAGTTTCTTTTTATAATCATCAAGCTTTATTGATTCATTATTCAGCCAGATTACTTGTTGATCGTTACAAAACCTTGTAGCAGTGTAAGTAATTTCATTAATCTCAAACGATAGGGAGAAGCTCCAGTCCTCTAACTTACTTTCAAACTCTGCGTTTTTGTGCGACCCTAAGCAAAAATGAATTAAAGCAATAGTTAGTGACTTTCCGACACTATTATAAGTAGACTTTTTATTATCAGACTGATAATTGCCGTCCGCTCGCTTTCCAATAATTAAGGATATACCCTTCCTATTAAACTCGACAGTTTGAAATGACGCTTTATTCGATGAAAGTTTCAGTAGCCGCATTATAAAGTTTTCCTTCAGAATCGATATCTATAGAGCCTATGAGATACAGAAAATCGAGAGTCAAAACCAAATTATCTATTCCGTGAAATGTTCCTTTTAACTGCCGGTTTATTTTATCCATTCTGGCTATCAAATCATCAACCGTTTGCGGAGTGGCAGTTATGTCTCGTAACAAAAACGCGCCTAAACCAAGAAGCGATTCAGAAATTCTGATATGTTTGGTTGGCAAAATCATGATAACCGCTCAAGCAGAAAATAGACCAAGCTGTTTAGGCGCTAACGGCTCCTCAAATATGTCACAGTAGCTAAAGAAATAGCTCATTAGAACCAGTACAGCATCTTGTACTCCATGATGCTGTACTGGCATAGCCTCATTTAGGATGTGGAGGAAAGTCTGATCACTTCCATCTGACATATCCGCGAATTTCTCTTTTCCCTCTCTGTATAACATGACAAACTTTGCCTGTAAATCCTCTTTGGCAAAAGCACTGTTGACTCGAAAATAGTTTTCGAGTGTTCCTTCGTGGAGACTGGCTGTAGTGAGTAAACTACCATACACCTTGCCAAGGCGATTAAATTCTATCTTACGGTCAAAGTCAGGGTTCTCGGGAAACCCAACGGAAGAAATCAAAGTTTTTTCCTTTAGTAGATGTTTTATAACATCATCTAATATACTGATTTTGAAATCATTAACGTCAATATTGGGTAATAAGTGAATCCATTTTATGCATTCACTTAAGGGGAATTTTAAAAAAATATCTTCAAGATGATGAGCTAAGAACGAAGCGCATTTAACGCCAGGATAAGCGTTCTCAATGGCGGCATATTGCTCCTGAACAGTGGCGTAAACTCCATTGTACTTATCGTTAATTACGAAAAAAAATTCCTTTACTGGATATAAGGAGTTCCAATAATTATAAAGTCCGGCAAAATCTTCACATAACTTATCAATTGTTTCTTTTTCTCTACTTAATGGATTTTCAGGCGCATATACCTGATAATAGGTGCCGGTACGTCTGTCAAATCCGTCATTCTTACGGTCACCGTATCTACCTTGTGGCCGCACGGATTCGAAGTTCGAATTATAGGCACGCATTATATTTACAAAGAAGTCTTCGTAAGATTGCCCATGGCGAGTGTATATTTCTTGTTTGAAAAGGGATCGAACAAGGTAAAGCTCGTCAGTAGTCATCATTTAACATAATTGGTGTGTAAAGATAGATTAAAGACAGTAAAGAGCAGACAACTACTGATAAACACAAACAAAGCGGTTTATTTATACTTTATGGTAGTTTACTCATTTCTACTGACTTGAGCGTTTAACAGCTGAGGCCGTGTCGTAAAGTAATTTATTGCCAGGCACGTCCCACCCCACCCGGTCAGGCTTTCTGTAGTGTAAGCGAGGAACTATGGCCTAAATGCGGCTTGAGCGTGTCATAGTAGTCGACATACTGCTCAGGGCTTGCCGACCTGGCGTTCCTTCTATTATAAACGGGATTATGGCCGAATTCCCGTTTAAACAGGTTAATCAAACCAGCTTTCAGGGCTTCAGCTTCGGCCTGCGTTTCGGTTGTAAACCACACGATTTGCAACGCGTCCGGCAGTGCTCCGCTTTTTACATCGCGTGCCATTCTTTCCGAGGCTGAATGGGGACAGGTATCCGCAATCCTTCCCTGTAAACCCTTTTGTTCCTTTTGGCCTTTCCCATCCCGTAGCCCCGCCTTGCCGATATCAAGAATGCAGTTTTGGATTAACTCCTCATCAAGTCGAAAAATAACGTACGTGCCTGGCTGAGTGGGCACAGTACTTGTGTGGGTTCGGGGTACACTCAGCCGTGCTTGACTTCTTGTTAAGTCGTACGGTAAGGGTTGACTCCAGCGCATAAAAAAAGATGTCTAAATAAGCATTGGGATAATTTCACTTGAACGAGTTGGTGGTGAGCGCCTGTCTAATCCTCTCTTAACTGCCAGATTAACAAATCCAGTATTTTCAAATCCGTAAAGCCACAATCTGGAAAGGCGGTCATAAAGTTGAGTTTAAGACCGCTAAAACGTTCGTCCTGCTTCATATCCTCAAAACGGGCTTGTAGTACTTGATATAGGTCAATCACTTTTTGCATCCGATTGGACTCGCTGTAACCTGGTAATCGCAAGCCCATCCGGTTCAAGACAATACTATCGATTACCGGCTGATGAGGGTTAATGGTGGCCAGCAGTTTTGAGGCAAACGATGCTTCAATGCGGCCCGTTTTGGTTTGAAGTTCGGCCAAAATACCTGCTATACTGATATCCAAATTGGTCTTGCTACGCTCTAGTAGCTCGAAGTAGTGATCGTAACAATCTGTACGCGGCAGCCGTAGGCGGTAAAAGCGGGTAAAGTTTTTACGATACTTTAAATCACTGGAGACATCACAAGAGTTGAAACCATCCATTGTTTGCCGGTATAAGACAACCGGCTTTTTTAACCTCGGCAGTATCGACTCAACATTAGCGGTTAATTCGTCTAGTAATTCGTTATTGTTCATGCAATCTCATCTGTAGTTAGGTAGAAACAGTGCATAAAATTCAGTCGCCTTAGCCGATTTTTATCAAAGTCCTCTGATCACTTTAAAATGTCCGTTACCGGTAGATTGAACCTCAAACTGAAGCGGATCTCCCATCGGCCAGGGAGCATAGTGATTATTTAATAGCCATCGACCGATCCTTTTATAGATTAGCTCACGACAGGTTTTGTTCCAGAAGGACGCTTTGTCTACGTTCACCTCTACTTCGGTCTCTCCTTTGGGAGAAGGCAGGTGAACGATTACCGCTTTCCAGTCCCTCTGACAATGCCGATCTCGGTCGGCTTTGTCAATCTTAAAGCCATACCCAGCTCCGGACAATTTGTAGGCTCCATTGTTCCAGGCTGTCCAGATCATAATCCCCCCCCTTTCATCTGACTCCAGCTTTTACCGTTTAAATGGGCCGCCAGCTCGGCTTCATTGGAGGAGCCAGCAGCAGCATCCCAGAAGTACAACTTGGAAGATAACATACCCTTAGGCGTGTCTTTTTTGAAATCCGTTTCTGCCTTTTCCCTAGCACAAACACCTGAATAGGGGTATGCCGATTATCATCGAGTCGGAATTGAGCGACATACTCACGGGCTTTGGTCGTTAAGGCTTCTTTGTCGGCTTCAGGTCGGTTGATCCACTTGAAGCTTACCTCCTCCAGGCCCGTGCTTACCGTGGCTACCGCATCGACTTCAAAAATCTGCCGAACGGCTTTGTTGGCGTAGGGTCCAAAATAGCGTGCTCGTTTATGCCGATACGCTCCGCCCGTATCGGGGCAGAGGTAGACGCCGGCCTCAATCTCGTGCAGAGTACCGGCGCAGTTGACCACATCGAGCAAATACTTCCAGCGGGGCAGTAGTCCTTTTGAATCGATGAACTCCCGAAAGTCATCGATCAGCCCTCTTAGGTAATCAGTGATACATACCTTTTCCAGAGCTTCCAACAGATGCTCATAGCTAAGCGGAATAAGCAAAATGTTTTTCTGTTTAGCCTGGTTGATCTGAATCTGGAACTTGTCGCGCGGGTCGCTCTCAAAGTTGCTTAGTAAAAACAGAATCAACGTTCCACTATGGGTACGTAAGCCCTGTAGATGGTTGACTAACTGCTCATCATAAAACCAGTCGTTCAGTTTGGTCTCGACAGCAATGGTGAAGGCTTGCTGAGAAATAACCAGATCCGGAACACTTTTTTGCTGCCGCTGCTGCTGCTCAAAGACAGGGCCGATGATGAGGTTACCCGTACCCTCAGTTAGCTTATCGAGCAAATCGCTGAAGCGGCGTGGGCTATCTTCATAAAGCAGTTTAAGCAGTAAACCACAGTAGTTGGTAACGCGGTTTTCGAGTTGGCTGTAATCGGTAAATAGAGAGATAAGACGACCCATAAAAAAAGGATAAGAATTATTCTCAAAGGTTGGTTAATGTTATTTTCTACGCTTTCGGATTGGGGACTATTTCTATCGGATTGGAGACAATTGGTTAACTCTCAGCAGAAGATAGTTTGTGATAGTTTATCTTCAACTGCGAAAACGTAGACGCTTATAGGCATTTGTGGAGTTGAGCCTGAAATAATTGCAACTACTTTATTCACCTTTTTCAGCCATCCCCTATAAATACCTAAGATCAGTTAAAAACGAATTAGCATGAAAGGATTTTTACTGTGCTTTGGGCTGGTAGCCCTGTTAAGTTGTAGTGGGGGCGGCGGTGATCCCACTCCCTCCTCATCAAGCGGGTCTAAATGTGGCTGCTCAAAATATAACAAACCTCAGTGTTATGGCTCTTGTCACTGGACAGTCGGTCAAGGGTGTGGTTGTTAAGGAAGCGATTTTTAACTGAGATTTTATTAAAAACGCTATATCAACTTTTCATTTTGTCAACTCGAACCACCACGCAAATACCGCAAACATGCCTTTGGCGTATAAAAACAATTATATGAATACTGAGTTAGAGGGCTTTTGGAGTCAGATTATTGATGGCTATTTTCGCCACGATATTAAGCAATTAGAGGCCATTGACATTGGCGATGAGAAGTACGGCCTATGTGCAGTAGAACAGTTTATGGCCGTGGCATCGACTCTCGAACTATTGGGGAAATTATTATCTAAAAGTGCAGCCAAAATAGCCAATGAAGATGCTGCCTGGGCTTATTACTTCAAACATTATTTAGCTGAACACAAAAAAATTAAGGGAGCGATTCACGCGTTAGTCAGGCATGGGGTTGCTCACCTTTTTCTGCCGAAATACATTGGCATTTCTAAGTCAGTAGAACGAGATGCACTGATGTTTAAAAACGAAGAGGGACTGCCTGTTTTAAATGTCTCCAAACTTACATCTCTTTTTATAGCCTCACTCAATAAGGTAAAGGACGATTTAACAAATGATCCTGAACTATCAAAACGCTTCTTAGCTAATTATACCCAGTTACTGCAATCAAGTGATAGTGATTTCGACAATTACAGAATTACAATAGACGAATATATCGTTGATCATCCATCTACTCAAGCTGAAACTTCATACAAAACTAAGTCCACACAGGAGTACAGGCAGCCTCCACAAACGACGGTGCCCTATAGGACACCGATAACAAGCAGTAAGTCTGATGACTAATTCGACTTCTTTCTTTTTTAGTTGAGTTGTTCGGCTTTCCAATTAGCAAATTTCATTCC
The DNA here is from genome assembly GCF_010233585.1 of Spirosoma endbachense. NCBI lineage: Bacteria > Pseudomonadati > Bacteroidota > Cytophagia > Cytophagales > Cytophagaceae > Spirosoma > Spirosoma endbachense. The sequence continues at coordinate 5,182,520 of NZ_CP045997.1, read as the reverse complement.
TGCCGCTCTTAGTCGGATCGTTGGCAATAAGCATGATTAACTATTCAATGAAATATGGGGTTTCTGAAACCGCCCGTTTTTTTGGTGTCGACAGAGATACATTGAAAACCTGGGCTTATGTTTTTGCTGGCTATTTAAGTTCAGAAGCTAACCCAGGGAAGGGGAAAGCCCGTCAATTCTCAATAGAGGATCTGCGGGTATTTGCCCATGTTTTATTTTACTGGGAAGATGAACCGGATATCGAGGCTATCAGATATGGACTCAACTCCAACAGCCATTTTGAAGATCCGAGAATTGATGATTTTATTACTCAAATCACACCATTATTTCGAGATATGCCGGAAGGTATCGATGAAACGTGGCGGGGTGTCGTTTTTGGTGGCGAATATCACCTGCGAGATACCCTCACTACTGCTGACTCATTTAAACTGGCAGGTGACAAACTTATAGAAATAGCTCACGAAAATTACGAAGAACGCCAATTGTTTCAACCGGCGATTTATAACTACCGCCATGCAACAGAATTATACATCAAAGCCGTAACAGGCGAAGAAAAAAGCCATAATCTGCAGGAGTTACTACAAAAGCTAAGAATAAAGGTAAAGGCCGAGTTCGATGCAGTTCTTCCTGAATGGTTTGAAAATGTGGTCAAAGCCTTTGACGATTCCGATCCTAAAGGAACGGCGTTCCGATACGGAATTACGATACCCAAGAATGAATTATACGCCGATATGTTACACGTCAAGGAGTTAATGGGCCGCCTTTCAAAAGTATTTAAGCGCATCCAGTTGGAGCGATTGAACCGAGAATACGACTCTCAAACCATCCCCTAGAACTACTTTCGTTCACAATATTAGTCTTTCACTTGAATACTGGCCTGCCAAATAGCTATTGCCTCAGAGAAAGTGCAGTGATCGCCTTCCACTCCCCAAAACCATTTCGGGTCCCACCAGACCGGGTCTGGTGGGACCCGAACTCCTCTCGTAATCAACAAAGCCCAGTTTGTGCCGGGCTTTGTTGATTACAGGCTACATACACTACACTAAAACCGCTAGCATAGCCTCCAGACCCTTCTTCAGCCGCGCATCCAGTACCATACCCTGGGCCAGTTGCTGGCTAAATTCAATTTCGGAGTAACCTAATGCCTTAGCACAGCTGGCCGTCGTGCCCGGCAGGGTCTCCTCCAACTGAAAAAAATCCTCCCGATAGACAACCTCTTTGAAAAGGATATGACGCAGGGCGAGCTCAATGGCTTTGACGCCCTCAAGATACACCTGGCGGTCATAGCGGGTTTGCTCAGCCTCACGAAAATCAACAATGGTCCGGTACTGTTCCTGAGTAATCATGGTATAAAATTTACGTGGTTTATTTCTTAACTGGCGGGTTGAGTCGACTCAGTTGTTGCTCACTCCGCTCTTCCAATACCTCAATCCAGCCGTAAAACTGAAACACCGTCAGCTTTTCGGGTTCAGCGCAACCGCACTCGATCAGGGTGGTGTAGAGCTTGAATTGCGATTTCTCTAAAGCCACCAGTCCGTTTTCAGGGCTATCCTTCAAATTAATGGGCTTTTGCATAGCTAGTAAACCCAGCATAGTCCGGTCAAAAGCCGCCCTGCTTTCCTCGGTACCGTGCTCGAATTGCTCCAGGAGCGCTAGAGCGTAGTCCCGGTAGCGGACCAGGTTATTGAATTTTCCCTTTCCCACTCGTTTGGGATAGTAGCGTTTGGTTTCGGCCAGCATCTGCTCATTGATCGCTCCCAGCGACTCCTGGATTTGTTCTCCCGTAAAACCCTGCTCTTTAATTAATTTTATGTAGTCGCGCAGCGCATCCTCGGAATGATCCTGGACCGGCTCCCCATTAATGGCATACAGATAGCAGGCCCACTCCAGTTCCGCCGGGTTGTAACCCTCGGCTAGGAATCGCTCCGAGAGGTTATAGTTGTAGGCTTCCAACTGATACTCGGCCTGTTGATCGAATTGAAGCAGTAAGGCCACTCGCTCTTTACGGGACGCTAACTCTTCGGTTGTGGTAGCCAGCGCCGATTGCAGAATGGCATACTGCTTAGCTTCCAACTGAAGATTAGCTGGCAGCTCTTTGATCGAGTCGTAGAGTCGTATGGTAAGCGTTTCACTGATTGTTAAAGTAAGCATATAAGAAGGGCTAAAAGAGGCGTTGCCGTTTTTCAACGTATTCGATGTAATGATTTCCCCGCCGAATGCCTTCTTTCAAACCGTCGATATCAATGTAGGTTTCATGACGGGGTGCCTCTTCCCAGGCTTCCAGGAAGGCTTCCTTAAGTTGGCTAGCAGTCAGTGGAGCTGGATTGGTCGAAACAGCTTCCCGGACCACTTGTTGCCACTGGGCGCGTTGCCCCTGCTGCAGAGCCTCTGTCGACTGCTGATTTAGGGCAATTTCTCCATAAGTCTGCTCGACAGCTTGCTGTTGAGGCCAGCTATTCAATAAAGCCGCCGTCTGGGTGGCTGTGTAGACCGTGTCGCCCGGCTTTGTATGAAAAATAGTGGGTTTGTCGAAGACCTGGCCAAAGCCATCACGGTCTACCAGCAGCTCAGCCCCAGCTTCTCCGCCGAGGGCAAGACCTGTGTATTGATCCGTGGCCAGTTTTCCGTATTTATAGGCAGGTAAAGGTTTACTCAAAACAGCGGCCGCTTCTAGGGCGCCCGTAGCGATAACAAAAGCCGTTAGGATACCGGCGGATATACCCAAATCAGCATAATGAGTACCACCACCCGTGGAGAGCACCGAAGCTACCCCCATTGCGGTATTTAGGGCTATCGAAAATAAAGCCTGTTCCCGATCAGTTATGGCCTGCTTACGCGCTAACTCCGTTTTCCGTTTCTGATATTGCTCATCAATACGCTGTTTGGCATCGGCATTGTCTCCAGCCAATCGCAACTCGTTGTCGTGCTGGGCATCTAATTGTTGGGATTCTCTTTCGTAATTACCCGATATAATGGAGAAGGTGGTATCGCCGAGTTTACTGGCAAAGTCGCCCCCCAGCTTGAGTAACTCTTCCCGCTTCTTTTGGGCTTTATCAATATTCTTTAGCTCATGATCAGTTTCCAGATCACTTTGCTGTATCCCGTTTTCGGCAACCTCTTTATTGAATTTCTTCTTGAGTTCAACCTGCTCAGCGTCCCGGTTTTTCTCTAATTCGGCAATGGCTTTGTTGGCGGCATCAATCTCATCCGCCGTAAGCATCGCGTAATCGCGATAATTCTTGATGCCCTCGATTTTACTATCGTACAAGCCCGCACTAAGCCCAGCATCTTTCTGGTAGGTCTCTTCGGTAATGCGTAGTGATTCCTGGAGGTACTCCATTTTCGTGGCATATAGTCTAGCCTCTCCCTCAACTGGACTAATTCTACCATTGGCAACATCCAGCTTAATCTTACGCTCTTTTTTGGCTAGGTATTTATCAAGTTCCTGTAGCTTTTTCTCGTAATCGACTCCAAGCTCGGCATCGACTGCTTTGACTGCATCCTTGGTTTTGGCTAACTCATCCTTCCAGGCCTTTTCCTCAACTTTTAACCGACGACGCAGGTAGTCTGCCTGTTCATCACTGATATCGGTTTCGGTCTTTTTATACAATTCAGACTTTCCCTGTCCCGCTTCTTTGAGAATGTTCTTTTCCCGATTGAGACTATCGGTCAATATTTTATGGCGCTTCTCAACATAAGACAGGTCGTCCATCGTACCATTGGTATGTTGTACATCAAGGGTGGAGACCTGTTGATCGGCACCAGACCGATTAGTTTTAAGGTCTAACTGCAACTGAGATCGATTATACTCCTGCTCGGCCTTTGTTTTAGCGGTTTGAAGTTTTATATAGTCGCCCGTCTCTTTTTTGCCATATTTTTCAAGCAAAGCCTGCCGAGCGTTCAGGCCATCAAGCGTTATCTGTAGGCGTTTTTCGAGAAACGATTGTTCGTCGATTAACCCATCCTGGCGTTGATCGTTCAGGGCCGATAGCTTATTGTCAGTGCCGGATGATGATACGCCCAGGGCGACCGAAAGTTGGCGGTTAGCTGCGAATTCTGCCTTTTTCTGAGCAGCCGTTTTTTCTTTATCTTCTTTCTCCTTTCTGGCTTTGTCAGCCTGAGCCTTTTCATTGGCCTTGGCGGCACTTAGCCGGGCTTCCTGTGTTACCTGATCATTGTTGGTTTTAACCAGATAATTGTAGTGGGCTTTCGCTTTGTTCAACTCTTTTTGCAACGCCAGCTCCTGTTTTGTCACCTCCGACGTTGGCGATTTGTCGAGCAACGCATCAAGCTGCTTCTGAATAGCCAGCTTCTTTTCGTCGGCCGCATTAACTTGTCTCTGGCGATCGTCGGCAGGCATGGCACGAAATTTCTTTTCATTCTGGGCTGCCATCGCGTTGGCCGACCTAATTCCCCCGGCAACCGCATTGCCAAGGGTGGCCCCACCAGTTAGATAGTTCAGAAACAAGCCCCATTCATTGGATTTAACTAACGTGCTCAAATCCTTGAATACATTGGCTATTCCCGTTTCAATAATTCCAAAAAAAGTACTAACCTTCTTGTTTTCGTTGAAGGAGGCAATAAACTGCTGAGCCTCGTTGGTCATGCGGTTCCAGCCCGCCGACATGGTGTTGATCTTTTCCTGAGCGTTGCCCCCGTAAATTTTGTCTAGTTCCGTCGCGAACTTGGGCAGTACATCAACCGCCAATAGCTCGCCTTTCTCCATCATTTTGTTCAGCTCGATTTCAGAAAGACCCGTTGCCTGAGCCATAATCTTCATCGCTGCAGGAACCCTCTCTCCTAACTGGTTGCGCATTTCCTCAGCGGTGACCTTTCCTTTTGACAGCATCTGGGTCAAGGCCAGCAACGATCCTTCGACATCAGCATTGGTCAAACTTAGCTTTGCGCCGGCTTCGGTCATCGCGTGGAAAATATGCTCAGTTTCGTCCCCTTCCAGAGAGGAATCTTTCGTAGCTGCTTTTAAGAGCTTGTACGACTTAACCAGCGAGTCATACCGCAGGCCTAGTTCATCTGATGTTTCAAGTAAAAATTGCTGTGATCGGTTAAAATCATCCGTATCGCGGCTAACGGCTTTTAGTCCGGCATCGAGCCGTTCCATGTCAGCCGTTACCTGAATGGTCGCTGTGATGGCTTCAAATGCAGATGAAATGCCAATTAGCCCGCCAACATTTTGAAGCAGGCTTTTGCCCATTCCAGAAATGGCATTCCCATAATTGCCAACATTACGGCCGTAGTTTCCCATCGAGCTATCAGCTGCCTTGAGAGCCTTGTCGTTAGCCTGGATACGAGCCAGCATATCAACCGCGGCCTTGTTGTGCTGATTGATCTTTCCCGTAACCAAGTCTAAGGCATCGGGCATTTGCCGAAGCTGATTCTTGAGTTCGGCCGTTTGCTTAGAAAGGTGTTGATACGATCCCTCTGCCGCATCGAAAGCAGCCTTACCCACTTTTAAGCTCTTACTTTGTGCGTCGATGGCCTGACTTACAGACTTGACTTCGCGCAGAATAGCCTTTTGCTGCTTTTCGTGGTTTTTTTGGGTAGGGTCAAGTGCCTGGTATCGTTGATGTAAAGAGCCGAGTTTCGCCGTTAAATCGGCAACGAGCTGTCCGTTGAGCCTTTGAGCCTCGGTGAGCGTGCTTAGGGACTCTCGAGCTATTGCTACTCTCGGGCCGACCTGCCCGATTTTGGCGATATAGTCGGTGATTTGTTTGTCAGCCCCGTCTTTGGTGACGCTAAGGCCTTTTAAGCCTTCCTTAAGTGGTAAAAGGTCTTTTAGGGCTGAATCAAAGGAGGCTTTAATACGATTGACAGAGGCTGTTGTGCTTTGAGCCCATCCGTCGGCAGCTACTTCTAACTCAGCTAATCGTTTGAAGTAGCCTTCAAAATCAAATACATCTTCGGGGCGAATTTGTCCTGGCATAACGGGATTGCACTAGTGATTTAGTGAGTGCAGTCAGCCCGATGTGTCAGAAGTAAAGTTAATAAAAAAGTGAATGGCTAGTATACCCTAAAAGTACAAAATCAAATAGCCGACTTTCTCGACTACATTGGCCCTTTATACGCTAAAAAATAGGCAGCCTCTAACTAATGTGGCCGTACGTTTGATTTGGTCCTGAAGATGTCTTTAATCGAATCTACCGCTGACTCCTCTAAATCTTCCATATAGATCTGGGTGGTATTTAGTTGTTCATGACCCATTGCTTTTTTTATCTGCATCACGTCCAAATTACTACGTCTAGCTAAGTCAGCAAAGCTGTGGCGGAACATGTGCGTGCTGATCGATTTGTCAATACCAGTTAGTTCTGCCATTTTATGCAGATTGTCCCGAATCAGGACGATTTTAGACTTTATCTTATTGCGTAACTGATAGGGACTATAGCCTGCATCGATAAGTTTTTTCAGGTACGGGAATAGCGTATCGGTAGGGTATACAGCCTGAGTCCGATAAGGTGCCAATAGGTCTATACACTGCTGCGGCAGGAGTACGTTTTTGGGCTTTTTGGTTTTACTCATTATGTAAATTAGCCGGTGCTCGCTTTCCCCTCCGGTTTCGATAATTACGTAGTTCTGGCAGCGCAGCCTGAGCGCATCACCCACCCGCATACCATGGGCGTAGTACATCATCAAACAGATATCCCGAGCCCGGCGCATGGGACTGCCCCACGTGAGATCAAGCTGTGCCAGCCGCTCGATCTCGTCCTCATAGAGCCGGACCTTTTGGGTGCGCTGTTTGGGAATCTTGACCCGGCGAAAGGGATCGCTTACTACAGTCGGCAAACTGGTCAGCCCCTCGACATCCTCCAGGGCCTGGAAGTACAACGATTTTAGCCGCGAATGATAAAGCCAGGCAGTATTGGTCTTATAATGGTTGAGCACCCAGCTGCGCCACTCCTTGACAAAAGACACGGTTAAATCAGCGAATTCGACATCAAGCTTCCGGCGACTCACTAGAAAGCGGGCAAACGCTTTTGTGGCGTTTGCATAAGTCTCCGTCGTTGCCGACTCGCCCCGGCGCGTTAAGTAGGTATGGGCATACTGCAAAAAAGCCGTTAAACTCTGTTCTGCATCTTCTTCAATCACCTCATCTTCCCGCTTTTCTAACTTTGCTTTGACATCATCGGCAGTAGCGAAGATGCCAAATTTATCAATGACTGCCAGTGCTCGGTCATAGAGCTTCCGTAAAGAATTATTAAATAATTCATGATTGGGGTGATTCAATCGTATCCAGTTCGATGACTCCCGTTTTCCCTTCGGGTTAAAGTACGAAGGAGCTACATTAATAAACGTAGCAATATATCGGCTCACTCGATTGGCCGTTATACGCAGGCGGATATTTTTCTTCCCGTCAATACGAGATTCATATTTCTGGACGACTTTAAGTGTTACTTTTCCCATACAGCTAGCCTTTTCGATAAGTACGAATTTTCAGCAACGGGCCCCAATCAACTTATATCAATCTAACAATAGGCTAACATACTCATTACTTGCTACTGCTTTGACGTCAACTACTAAAGCCTTCATAAACGCAGTTCTATCAGCCTGCATCTTCGATTTCTTATAAAAACGATGCTGGAGTATATTTAACCTAATGCATTCATTTTAAGTAACCATCGATCTAGACGACTAGTCGGCAACCCGCTGAAGTAGTTAGTCATTTAGTTGCTGAGTGGTCCGCCTGAGCTTTAGATACCGATGCATGGGCCGAGTTAGTTTACCCCCATAGCTTCGTTTGCAATGGGGGTTGCTGAACCATTCTACCGCCTCAATAGCACGCGCTTTTTGTTTGAGTATCCGCAAGCCCGTATAAAAGGCCCGCTGGCTGTGAGACCGTAGCTGCGCCTGGTAACGCATCCCCCCTTCGTCATGACGGGATACGAAGCCATACCGACCCTTAATCAGGATTCGGCAGCGCCGATGGGTCTGAGGGCAGACGAAATACCAGATACCCCCACCCCGGCCCAGATTACTGGCTATATGTACTAAGTCAACTTGTTCTTCCACGAACTGGCCGTTCTGAGTATAGTGAACGCGCAGTGTGCCGCCTTCTGGCAGGTTTTCCTCATCATAGTTAACACGAACCCAGATACTGGCTAATACATTGTCGCCTAATAGCCAGATAATCGATCCCGATCGATTTCGGGCAAAGAAACCTCGTCGTTTCAAATCAGGTAGGCTAATCATAAGCCGCTCTTCAATGGGTTTATGCATAATGTTAATTTTTCAGACCAGCCTAAAACTTTAAGGAAGTTTGGATGGAACACAGTCAGAACGTGCCGCTTTCAGGTTCCCCGCCGCCGTTTAATCCGGAGCTGAATCCCCCGTCCGTTCTCATCCACTAGGCGGACGGTCGTGCCTTTGCCAGTTACTCGTTTTCCGACTGATTGAACCGTCACATCATAATTTCCATACGAACGGGTAGTTTGAGGAAAGCCATTACCTGGCGTCAGGGGTTGTCCGTTGCGAGATTGCTCCGACTGTTTTTTGAGCAAGTCAATATCAATTTTCTTTCGACGAGGCTTCATAGGTATGATCATTTAGTTGGTATTGTTACGCGTCTTAAATAGTTTGAGAAATTACTACAGCCTCGTCCAAAAACCGCCGGGCTGCTGCCTGCTGATAGTAGGGCCGAAAGGGTCGCTCGTTGAGCTCATAGGCCATACCGTCAGTTCCCAACGGATACCGTTGCAGCAGCCCCACTTTGCGTAACTCGGCAAACGTTTCGAAATCGGCGGACGACAGGGCGCTTTCTTTCAGTTGGGATCGCGAATAGGATTCCTCCCAGTTCAACCTATGCCGTCGGCAATCGCTGGCCAGCGCAATCACAAACGAATCGCTACCCAAGTAGGAGTTGGTGAACAAAACAGCAAAGGGTACATCCAGCTGGAGTAGTTGCTGGAGTTGACTAATAGATTTCATCAATACGTGTTTTTGTCAATACAAAACGGTGGATTTAGTAGTATGGAAGCACTCATGCCAAAAGCCTCAGTACATTAGCCAGGCTCTGAACAGCTATAAGGGGGCCGTCACGCTCAAAGCTGGCCCGGAATAGAATATAGAGCGCTCTGACTTGTATTAATCGGAGGGGTTTAATAAAAGGAACTGATTCAACAGCTTGAATAAACCCGCGTATCAGCGGCTCGCTGCCAGCCGAATCAATGAGAGCAAAGCCAACATTCTTTTGAAAGATTATTCCTCTGGGTAGCAATTGAAAGCGCTGGCAATATTCATTGAATTCAAGACGCATACGAGCTGACTTGGCTTACTATTAAAAATTTACAGGAGCCATCTTAACATGCTGGGGCTCTCCGTTGTCAAATTCACCCTTGCTACTGTAATAAGCGCTATATTTTAGCCGGTGATACAAAACAACAGCATCATCACCCGTATGAATAGCCCCATCCCGGCTCTTGGCAATATGCACCTCGGTTAGATTAGCGGTCGATATGCCATCGGGGTATTGACTTAGGTTATAATATTCCGGCCGAAACAGAAAAAAGATCGCATCGGCATCCTGCTCAAGATCACCCGAGCCCCGCAGATCACTCATAATTGGACGCTTTTCCCAGCTACTACGCTTATCAGGTTCGCGCGACAATTGCGATAAGGCGATGATGGGTACCTGTAATTGCTTGGCCAGATCCTTAAGCGTACCCGAAATGGCCGTGATAGTCTCCATAGCTGTTGCTCGCGGGCGATAATCGCGAATACGTTGCATATAGTCGACGAAAATGATTTGAGCACCATTTAACACTAGCCGGGTAATGCGTGACTCTAGCCGGTCTAACGTGCAGGGCGAATCATCGATTTGCAGAGGAGCCTGCCCAACTATATCCAGTGCCTGACTTACCAGACTGGCATCGGCCCGACCTTGCCGGATATCTTCAACACTATAACCGCAGTAACGGGTAATGAGTCGGCGCATGATCGCCGTATCGGTACCTTCCAGCAAGAGCAAACCTATTGGTATTTTTTGTTGAACGGCAATACCATCAATCTGCTGACAGAGGTAAGCGGATTTGCCCATTGATGGTCGGCCGGCCGGCACGTACAGACAGCCCGGCTCATAGCCTCCCAAAGCCTCATCGAATGGTTTGATCCCCGTTCGAATCAAATGACGGCCTTGCTGATTCATTTCCTCCAGGACCGATCGGGCCACATCGGTCAGCACTTTGGCCCGGCGATCGGGCAACCCACTTTCCATGCGGTCCAGATGTTGCCGGAAGTGATGTCCTGCTTGCAATGCGTCCGTTGACAACGTTTCCAGATCACGAATGAGCTCTAAGGCAACAGCCTGCACATTGCGCCGGTGAAACAGATCATAAAGTTGTAAACAGCGTGATTCAAAGTTGACTAAAGTGGCCTCCCTGGTTAAATCAAGAAGGTCAATTTGAGTAAGTCTGGATTCGTTGTTTCGTAAACGGCGAGCCACATCGAGCGCTTCCGGTAAGTTGCCCGCTGCGTGTAGTTCAAGCATCGCCTGGTAAACCTGTTGATGGCTATCCCGGTAAAACAGTGATTGATCTTTCAGATAACGGCGAGCAGATGCTATCAGGGCCGGTTCAGTCAAGATTGAGCCTAATATGCCCGCTTCTAAATCGACATCGAATAATGTGTTTGGTACTGGTTTCATGCTTGATTTAAGGCTGCCAGGCCTTTAGGCGCCTGGGTGGGTTGAGGGCGATTGGTAGTTGTCAACGGATTGAACGGAGGCTGAGTGGCCACGCCGGGTGCAAGAGGAATTGTAAATTCGCTTTCCCATACGCGATGTTTCAGGTAGCGCTCAGGGTCTTTGCGAAATTGAGGATCAGGTTGATAAACTTTGTAGCGATCAATCGCATCGTAGGCTGCCTGCTGCTCCAGCGCCAGAAGCTTGTTCCACTCTTTGAGGGTAGCCGATTTACTACCGGTTCTTTTGCCATAATGGTCCCAAAATCGATCAAACTCAGCCGTTATCGGCATATTAGATACGTTAGTATCTTTTACTTTACTTTTCTTTACTTTACTCTGTGGTATTTCTGTGACAGAAACCAGCGTTTCTGCGACAGAAATACTTTCTTTAGCCGTTTGAGCAACGATTCGAGCCCGGTTTCGCTTCTCAAAGACGTTCTCTAATGCCTTGTTTAGGTCTGGGCAAATTAAAAATCCCTGCTCATTCCGACTGAAAAACCCAATTTTTTCGGCAAGCTGTAGCAAACTGTAGATTTCTGTGACAGAAACTCCAAAATCACCGGCCAGTAATTCCATCTCCAACTCTTCCGTATTAAGCTGCGTATAGTCAGCATCAGTTAGGACTTCTAGAAGCATTAATGTCAAGCCATAACCTGCCGGACCAAAACGGGATCGAATCGCTTTAATGCGCCGGTCATTGCGCAAATCAGCATTATGAGTAAAGTAATCAGCGTTGTTGCGAGAAGGTCGGGCCATATAAATGAGCAGTTTCCTTACTTTTTAGCCTAGGCCAAAGCACGTGAGAATAGCCACAATTGGAGTTTTAAATTTTATTGGCAAGTATAGATTGGTTTGCCCTAGCCAACCTTGAAGCTACGTTTCTCTTTCAAGGCGGCCAAAACATCAGAACGGCGATAGCGGACACGACCGTTGATTTTTAGAGGTACCAGAATCGCAGATCGATCGTCCGTATCTTTTGCCCAGTCGTGGAGCGTCGTTAAGGAAACCTGTAACGTATCAGCGGTCTGCCGACGTGTCATCAGTTCAGGAAGAGCAACCCCCTCGGGTTGGGGTGGTGTGTAATTTGCCAATTCAGAGCGAACGGCAATGCGAACCAGTTCGGTCAACTGATCGGGAGTAACTTGAATTTGGGTGACTGTACCGTACATGATTTAATTGCATTTATGTCCGGTACAAAAGTGGATTATATAGAGAGGCAACAACTATCAGACTACTGTCATGACAGTAGTCTGATTAAGATTAAGTCAATTGATCAAGGTCCGGAAGATTTAGTTTGGCACGCTTGGAGTCAGGTAACGCATTTCTCTCTGGATCAACTACATTACGCCAACTATCCCGAGAGGGTGAATAACCAGACACATCAAATAGCTGGGAGCAAATATTGGCTAGTTTATTTAAACTTAGTTCGCCGTTCTTTATAGGCGGTTCAATATAACCAGCTCTAATAAGTTCAGAAATTATATAACCAGCTACGGCGGGTTTACAACTCCAGGTTAGCTTATTTAAACGGTTCGCTTCTTCTTCATTTGTAAGTTTTGAAGATGACGTATCTAATAATGGATATTTTTTTCTGTTATAATCTGGTATTCCATAAGGATATTCATTAACGTTTATCAAATCAGGGTATTTTTTATACCAAACTGATTGCCTTAACAATTCAATTATTGAATTTTTAACTCTACGAAACTGCAGATCAATATCTAAAAGAATTTCTATATAGCTATTTATTACCTCTTCATCATATAACGTGCCAGCTAGAACTTCAATTAATTTTAAATTTCCCAAAAATATACCGTTGCTGAAGTAGCTGAACTGATTAATAAACTTTACCCATTTATTTAAGTAGAAAACACCGCTATTCTCATCCAAAATAAATAACAGGTTTTCTTCTATTTCTTCTTTTAACTCACTTCGTAGTATGTAACTCATCTCACCTTGAATGTTTTTAAGATCCTCAAATATATGATGCCATTTTATGGGGAAATTCATTCTACCTCTTTCAGAATAGTCTTTGCTTATTTCAGCTGCTTCTGATGATGCTATATACCAAGACTTATAATGATATACTAACCTATCATAGATCTCAAATTTCAATGGCAATTTTTGGTTTCTAGACATCTTTAAAATAATCTTTTTTTAAATAAAGTTTAACTCTTTCAATTTGAAGTTCTTCTTTTTACTGATTAGGAATAAATTGCTACTGGGAAACAGTATTCAATTTCACTTAAAATGCTCATGTCCAAGCATCAATAACGCATTCTGCTCCGATGAAATCTTAATGTATCTCATGAATATCGACTCTGATTTATGGCCAGTAATTTTCATAATCGAAACGGTAGGTACTCCCGCCAGAAATGCATTTGTAGCAAAGGATCGCCGGGCAGTATGCGTGGTGATCAGTTCCCATTTTTCCATTACTCGCATTTGTCGGAAACCACCTTTTGTACGCCCAACCTCAACTCGTTCTGTAAAGCCAGCCAGTCGACATAATTCTTTCAGATACGTATTCATCCGCTGGTTGGTGATCGTGCGCGGTGGCACTCCATCGTATTTTTTAAGGATAGCGAGAATAGTAGGGTTTAGTGGTATTGAAACCCTTCCTCCTGTTTTGAGCGTCTTACGCGTCAAGATTTGACCGTTATGAGTAATATTCTCCGGCCGTAGCTCGGAAAAGTCGGAAAAGCGAAGGCCAGTATAGCAGCCGATTAAAAACAGATCTCGAATACGGCTAAGTCTGGCGTTATGGCTCAAATCAAGTTGACTAAGCTGAGTTAGTTCTTCACTCGATAGGTATATATTATCCACCTCCTCCGCTAGCCGTTTAAAGTCACTATGCTGAAAAAATGTATTGGCATGAAGCCCTTCGTTATAAGAAAGCTTAAGGAGTAGCTTAAAATCTTTCAGAAGAGCCCCGACATAGTTCAACGTCAGACCGCGATCCGTCAGCCAGGATTTGAACTCATGATAGAAATCGATAGTAAAATTGTCGTAGCTAATACCCCGACCCGTTTCCTGATGATAGCGCTCCAGAGCACTCTTGAGTCTGGAAAATCCTTTTATGGTAACCGCTGCATACCGATGGGATTTACTACTAAGTCGTTTTCCGCTATGGGCATCCAAAATAAACTGATCAATGTACGCCAGAAAAGTAGTTGGTTTGGCTTGAGCCACCACAGTCTTTTTAGTGCGACCTAAGGCATTGTCCAGATGTTGCTTTATGGTTTCGTTGCTGAACGGGATTTGTGCCAGGTGGAGTGAATTGAGAACCTTCAACAAGGCTGAACGATGTCGTTCCAGATGAGCGTTTATCGTTTCATTGGCCTCCCGTCCCCGTTTATTTCGGATAAGTTTAGGATCTGTACTGGCTCGTTGCCGTTCAGCATCCCATTGAGCAGGTCCGATCGTTTGCCCCGTTGAGGTAACGAATCGTTTATTCTCATACCGAAAAACCAGGTATATTAGAGTTGCTCGACTAGCGGCCGTATCCTTCAGCAGGAACTTGACGGTTTTGTCCGTAATCGTTTTCATTGGTTGGTTTGGCTTGGTCAAACCAAAGATAGAATAAAAAACGAATCAGGTGACGGAATAGGTGACGGATTTACTTTATTAAACCGAATTAGTTTTAGTAAAGTACAGCACATAAAAATAGGCTAACCAGTTGATATAGAGCTTTTATACTCCGAAACTGATTAGCCTTGATTTGGAAGGGGGTGGTCTCGACGGGAATCGAACCCATATCAAACGTTTAGGAAACGTCTATTCTATCCGTTGAACTACGAGACCAAAAAAGGAGCGGCCATTCTGACCGCTCGTCTTTGTAAATACAAATTTGACGAAAATCCGTCAACCTGCCAAACCGTCGCCATATTCGGCCGATTCGGTTAGTGGTACATGCACCCAGTTTGGGTAAATCTGGTAATGTTTCTCCTTGACCAGATCATAAAGCAACTCCCGTAGCTCACCGACGTTCTCGCCAGTCTGCGCCGAAATGAAGGCAACATAATCTGCCTTTTGGGCCAGGTAGGTTTTCTTCAAATACTCCAGCGCCGTTTTCCGGCGCACAGCAACCGGAATGACAACTTCTTCGTGCGACAAGTCATCACTGAATTCATCGTCGGCCAACGAAGGAGTTTTCTCTGCCCATTCGTCTTTTGGCGCAAATTGGTCCATTTTATTGAAAACCAGCACCATCGGTTTATCGGCGGCATTAATATCGGCCAGCGTCGTATTGACAACCTCAATCTGCTCTTCAAAATTCGGATGTGAGACATCCACCACATGAACCAGAATATCAGCCTCACGTACCTCGTCCAATGTCGATTTAAACGACTCGATCAGCGTTGTTGGCAGTTTACGGATAAACCCGACGGTATCTGTCAACAGGAACGGGATATTACCGAGGGTTACCTTCCGAACCGTCGAATCGACCGTAGCAAAAAGCTTATTTTCGGCAAACACGTCCGTTTTAGCCATCGTTCGCATGAGGGTCGATTTACCAACGTTTGTGTAACCCACCAGAGCTACCCGCACCAACCGATCTCGTTCTTTTCGACGTGTGACACTTTGTTTATCGATCTTGGCGAGTTTCTCCTTCAGAAACGCGATTCGGTCTTTTACAATCCGGCGGTCAGTTTCAAGCTCCTTCTCACCCGGTCCGCGCATTCCCGTACCACCTTTCTGGCGGCTAAGGTGCGTCCACATACGAGTCAGACGTGGATACAGATACTGATATTGGGCCAGTTCGACCTGAACACGCGACTGGGCTGTCTGCGCCCGCATCGAAAAAATATTCAGAATAAGCAGGCTACGATCAAGGACTTTGATCTCCTTAAATTCAGCTTCGAGGTTACGCACTTGAGCCGGAGTCAGATCATCATCGAAAATGATGCTATCGACCGGATTAGCCAGAATAAAGGTTTGAATTTCTTCCAGTTTCCCCTTGCCCACGAAGGTCCGGGTATCGGGCCGATCGAGTTTTTGGGTAAATGATTTTATCGTTTTAACACCCGACGTTTCGGCCAGGAACGCTAATTCGTCTATGTATTCTTTGGTTTGGTCGGCGGTTTGCTTTTGCGTAATCAGCGCGACCAACACAGCGGTTTCGGGTTGTTTATGAGTGTCGACCATGTAAATTCTTAGTGGTGATTAGGCAATTTATAGCTTATGAAAGAGCGTATTTCCCAGGTACTATCAGATCCGCAAACCCGATCCTGAAAAACTGCTCGCCAATGCGATGATCAATCCATCAGGTGTTATTAACCCAAAGGGCCTCTTTCTGATAAGCTATAAGCCTGTAAATTATAACGGGCCATTTTGACTAAAAGTTTCGACAGCGAATCTGCCCGATCATTCTGCCGAAACCAACTGAATAGCATTACACCTGAACCATTTTCCAGTGTCCCCGCCGGAAAACCCAGATCGCAATTCCTGCCAATAATGTCTCGCTGATAGCTACCGACCAGAATACACCCTCAGGACCCCAGTTCAGTAGGTGAGCAAGCGTATAGGCAAGTGGAATTTCAACGACCCAAAAACAAAAAATGTTAATGATTGTTGGGGTACGGGTGTCGCCTGCGCCAT
Source organism: Spirosoma endbachense (assembly GCF_010233585.1). NCBI lineage: Bacteria > Pseudomonadati > Bacteroidota > Cytophagia > Cytophagales > Cytophagaceae > Spirosoma > Spirosoma endbachense. Next base: position 5,166,230 of record NZ_CP045997.1, on the reverse strand, counting down.
TGAGCGACTGGCTCAATACCATTCCATACGCCATAAACAGATAGCCCAGGCAAAATACGCGCAGACATTCTACCGCGATGGCTACTACCCGGACGTTGTTGTCGAACAAGCCAACTATGGGAGTGGCCCCCAGGAAGAAACCAACGCCAACGGCGGCTAAAAAGAGCATGTTGCAGAAAGCCGCCCGCCAGGCGGAGGTTTCGGCACGTTCGGGCTGATTAGCCCCCAGATTCTGCCCAACCAGCGTAGCAGCCGCATTGGCCATACCCCACGAAGGCAGAATTGTAAACACAATAATCCGAATGGCAATGGTATACCCAGCCACCACATCGCTACCAAAGGTCGATAAAATACGCGTCAGGAATATCCAGCTGGCCGAGCCAACCAGAAACTGACTGGTTCCTCCAACAGCCAGACTGAGCAGATTTTTGATCAGACTCATATCGGGTATAACATCCGAGCGCAACACCTGAATGGCCCCTTTCACACGCGTCAGGGCGTTTAATTGATACAGAACGCCCATCGTTCGGCCAATGGTCGTTGCCACCGCCGACCCCATAACACCCAGTTCAGGAAATGGCCCCAGTCCGAAAATAAATACCGGACATAGCACAATGTTGACGCCGTTAGCCAGCCACAGCGACCGCATCGCCACCGACGCATCGCCCGAACCGCGCAAACAGCCACTCAGTGTATAGAGTAACATGATCGCGGGCGCGCTGGCGAAAATCATCCGGGTGAACCCTACACCATTGCCGATCAGCTTTTCGTCGCCACCCATCAGTCGCAGTATATCTTCGGCAAAGGCAAAACCGACCAGGCCCATGAAGAGTCCTAATGCTGTTGACACCAGAATGACCTGCCCCACCACGGTACCTGCCCCCCGGTGGTTTTCCTCACCAACCCGGCGGGATACAAGGGCAGTGGCGGCTGTGCTGAGGCCAATAGCAATGGAGTATACAATGGTCAGCACCGATTCGGTAAGGCCCACAGTAGCAATGGCTTCTGTACCGATTTTGGCGACAAAAAATACATCGACAACGGCAAACAGCGACTCCATGACCATTTCCAGAATCATCGGAACCGACAGTAAAAAGATGGCCCGGTTGATACTACCGGACGTAAAATTGGTTTCTGTACCACGCAATGCGGCCAGGAATAACCGAAAAAATTTGGTCATTGGATCAAAAAGGCTATGCCGAAGTCACGATGACTACAGACAATGCATGAAGAATAGTAAAATGGAAACGATCGGCCCAGCTGGGCGACAGGAACTTGAAGAAGAAAAAACCGCGTGGGTTTTTAAGCGAGGAACTTCATGGGCTTTTCGGGCGCTGCAGCGAGCGCATTTAGACCGCAAACTTACTACTTTCTTTATGACAAAGTCAAACGGGTTTGAGTAAACGGCAGATTAAAATACTGAACAGGAACGTTTTTGCGAGGTTTATTTAGTTGACAACCTGATCATTAAATTTAACCTTCCTGTTGATGACAAGTAATTTGTGTCAAAAATAGCAGGTGTTTGGCGTATGAATAATCAATGGTGCAGCCTTAATGAACTAGCCGATTTCCTGAAAAACGAATTTTCTATCGATCGCTATGATCATAGTGAACAAGGCGGAATTTATCACCCTTCTGACCGGCCCGTTACGCGTTTGGGCCTTGCCCTCGAACCCTGGCCTGATTTGCCCGAATGGATTGCTGATCATCAAATCGATGCGCTCTGGATCCATCGTCCGTGGAAGCTCGATACGATCAGAATCCCTCAGGATATTGGCATTTTATCGCATCACTTACCGTTCGATGAAACGCTGACAATGGGTTACAATCCCCTACTGGCCAGTCTAATGAGCAAACTTGGACAACCTGAACCATTGGGATTCAAGCAGGCAACAGCCGACAATGGCAAATTGCTTCCCGAGCGCCCCATCGGTATGCTATTCGATATTGTCGGGCAGGAATTTGATGCCCTACTTCGGGAAGTTAACAGTCTCTTTGGCGGATATGATAGAGCCGAAGCAGGCCGTTGCCCAACGGGGGCCCATACGATTAGCCGAATTGCGGTTGTGGGGGCGATGAATGAGGGCTTAATTCGGGAAGCCTACGAGCGCAACGCTGATCTTTATTTGACCGGTCAGTATAGAAAACCAGCGCAGCCGGCCGTAGATGATACGGGCATAGCCGTCATTTCCATTGGGCACCTGCGGAGCGAAGAATGGGGCCTGCGGGCTCTGGCAGATCTATTGCACGATCGATGGCCAACAGTAGAGATCGTGATGCCCATAAGTGGGCAAACCGTTACGGTCATGAGTACTAACAATTCTGCCTAGCAACATGAAGAATGTGTTAAACCATTTTTGCCTTAGTTTGTCTTTAATAAGGAGCTGCTTAACTTGGCAGCGTTTATCCAACTATCGTATCGTACTTATAATAAATTAAACACGATGAAAACCCTACACGCTAATATCTTCCTTTGGCTGCTGGCAGGCTCACTGGCTGGTGGCTCATTAGTTGCTTGTGCGCAGGCGACTACCGGCGCAGCTACGGCGTCTACAGCAACGACTGACCCGGCTAAAACACAACTGCTGCAACCAATGCGGCAAATGATGGATAAAATCAAGAAATTACAGCCAACGGGTGACCCCGACTTTGATTATGCATTCCAGACAAAGCTCCACACCCAGGGCGAACAGGATTTATTGAAGCAGGAGATTCAGAATGGCAAAGATTCATCACTGAAACAGATGGCCCAGACTTTATTAACGGCCACCCAAAGCGATGCGGCTTTGGTCGACGAAACCTTGAAGCAACTTAAGCCATCCCGCCCTAATCAGGCATTCACCCAGCAACAGAGCCGCAATGTGCAGGCTATGGCGCTGAAACTACAGCAGGGTGGTATAGAAGATAAACTGACAAGTGATTTCGATAAGAACTTCGTTACTATTCTGCTCGATCACCGGCAGGATGCCATCGATCTGGCCAATACATATCTGCAATACGGCAAAAATGCTACACTGAAAGATTACGCTCAGAAACTGGTCACGAAAGCACAGGCAGAAATGACCCAGGCTAAAGCCGCATTACCCAAGCAGAACTAACCAGTACTAAGTATAGCGACAGTACTGCTGAATGAGCCGGTTCTCATTCGACAGTACTGTTTTTTTTATGAAGCTATCCGATACATTTATTCCAACGGCGGGCGCTGTTGGCTTACTTTCCATGGTCACTTACTTCCTTTTGATGGTGACCATGTACGCTTTTCTGGGAAATTTTATCTTTGCATTATCGGCGCGTACCCGTGTCAGTTCCAGCTACCAGACATCGCAAACCCTGACGGCCATTGTTTCAGCCATTGCGGGTCTTTCCTACTTCTTCATACAAGGCTACTACCACGATATGCTGGCCGAGCTGGCTACTCTTTCGGATGCAGAAAACCGGCAAACACTTATTCGGGAATCCTATAACGCCATTGGCCAATATCGGTACATGGAATGGGCCGTTACCACGCCCCTGTTGCTGATCAACATGGTATTGATGCTCAGAATCGACTTACGAAGCATTAAGCGCCCATTAATGATCATGCTACTGGCTGATTTCTTTATGATTTTGGCTGGCTACCTTGGCGAGCAACAGCTTGCGTTCGACAACGAAATTCTGGTCGGCCCAAAATTACTCTGGGGCGGAGTTTCAGCGATTGGCTACGTCATGATCCCCATTAGCCTCCACAAATTCTGGAAGCAATTTGCAAGCCACGCCTTGCCCGAAGAGCAATGGGCTTATCGATTGATGGCACTTACTACCGTTACATTCTGGGGTGTTTACCCAATCGGTTATAGTCTGACGGTACTCGACATCGATACGAACTGGCTTCATATCGCCTATTCACTTGCTGATCTCATCAATAAAGCTGGCGTAGGATTAATTGCCTATTGGGCAGGAAAAGCCGCAACCAAGTAGCTCATTGTTAGCATCATTACGGCTCTATATTTTTGGCAATCTACCTCAGGTATGTGCCACGGTTAGCCATTAAACCATAGCATATACCTGAACGAAAACCTTGTAAAAGATCACGATTTTTATGCCGATTGCGTACGAGACGTATACAGATTATAGAAAACAGACTAATCCTGTAATATTCCTTGAAAATCCTGTCTTATCCAATGATCCTACGGTGAATGGATGGTTTTTCAGAATTTTCAACAATCTTGCTTTGTCATTTGACAATCTCATAGCTTTAAGCTGCTTTTATTGAGAATTATGAAGGAATACATCCGTCCCATCAAACGTCTATTAGTCGCCAATCGGGGTGAAATCGCTATCCGTATCATGCGGGCTGCTACCGAGCTTGGCATCACGACTGTTGCCGTTTACACCTACGAAGACCGTTATTCACTGCACCGTTACAAAGCCGATGAAGCCTATCAGATCGGCCGCGACGAGGAACCTCTGAAACCCTATCTCGATGTCGAAGGTATCGTTCTACTGGCTAAACGGCATAAGATCGACGCGATTCACCCAGGATATGGTTTTTTATCTGAAAACGTAAAGCTAGCCCGCCGGTGCCGCGAAGAAGGTATTATTTTCGTTGGGCCGTCGCCGGAAGCGATGGATGCGCTGGGCGATAAAGTAAGAGCGAAAAATCTGGCGACTACGGCAGGGGTGCCCCTTATTCCTGATTCTCGAGAAGAAAACATGAGCCCGGAGTTTGCCCTGTCAGAAGCCGAGCGGATTGGTTTTCCGGTTATGGTGAAAGCCGCTGCCGGTGGCGGTGGACGTGGGATGCGGGTTGTACGTCAGGCCGAAGAATTTGAAAAAGCATTTACGGAGGCCAAAAATGAAGCGCGTAATGCGTTCGGGGATGACACCATTTTTCTGGAAAAATTCATTGAAGACCCCAAACATATTGAAGTACAGCTCCTTGGCGATCAGCACGGCAATATCGTTCACCTATACGAACGCGATTGCTCGGTTCAGCGCCGATTCCAGAAGGTTGTTGAGGTAGCGCCCTCCTTTGGTTTGAAGCAGGAAACCAAACAGAAACTGTATGAATATGCGCTTCAGTTGGGTCGGGCCGTGAAGTATTCGAACGCAGGTACTGTTGAATTTCTGGTCGATAAAAACGAAAACATTTATTTTATCGAGGTCAACCCCCGAATTCAGGTTGAGCATACGATCACGGAAGAAGTAACGGGCATCGATATTGTCAGGACACAAATCCTGATTGCGATGGGTTACAAACTATCTGATAACGGCATCTACATCCACCATCAGGATGAGATTCCGCTGAATGGATTCGCAATTCAGTGTCGAATCACTACCGAAGACCCAACCAACGGGTTCAAGCCTGATTTTGGCACGATCATCGCCTACCGTAATGCGGCTGGTTTCGGCATACGGCTCGATGAAGGCAGTAGCTATGCGGGCATGAAAATTTCGCCCTACTTCGACTCGATGATCGTAAAGGTATCGGCGCGGGGCCGAACCTTAAAGGGAGCCACTCAACGCCTGACCCGTGCTTTGCTGGAATTCCGGATTCGGGGCGTAAAGACCAACATTGGATTCCTGCTGAATGTAATCAGCCACCCAATTTTTCAGCGCGGAGAAGCGCGGGTTTCGTTCATCGAATCACACCCGGAGCTGTTTGACTTACGGAAGCCACAGGACCGCTCGACACGGGTGCTTAACTACCTCGCCGACGTTATTGTCAACGGCAATCCGGAAGTAAAAAAGAAAGATGATACCAAGTTTTTCAGGACGCCTATCGTACCTCCTTACGATACATTTGGCCCCTACCCTGCCGGGAATCGGGATCGATTGAAGGAATTGGGCCGGGAGAACTTTACACAGTGGGTACTCGACCAGAAGTGCGTTCTCTATACCGATACGACCTTCCGCGATGGTCACCAGTCGCTGCTGGCAACCCGCGTTCGAACGCAGGATCTGCAAAAAGTAGCCGAAGGGTTTGCCAAAAACCATCCAGATCTGTTCTCCATGGAAGTATGGGGTGGAGCTACGTTCGACGTATCGATGCGGTTCCTCTACGAAAGTCCGTGGAAACGCCTGGCCGCCCTACGCGAAGCCATGCCGAACATGCTGCTACAAATGCTGTTCCGGGGCTCCAATGCGGTTGGCTATTCGGCCTATCCGGACAATCTGATTGAAAAATTCGTCGAAAAATCCTGGGAAACGGGTATCGATATCTTCCGGATCTTCGACTCCCTGAACTGGAATGAAGCCATGAAAGTGAGCATTCGAGCCGTTCGCGAACGGACAGACGCCCTTTGCGAAGCGGCTATCTGCTACACTGGCGACATGCTCGATCCGGCAAAACACAAGAAGTATAATCTGCAATATTACCTGGATCTGGCCCGGCAACTCGAAGACGAAGGTGCGCATATGCTGGCCATCAAAGACATGGCGGGCCTTCTGAAACCGCTGGCGGCTGATGTACTGGTACGCGAATTGAAAAAAGCGGTGAGCATCCCGGTTCATCTGCACACGCACGATACGGCAGGCATTCAGGCCGCGACCTACCTAAAAGCCATTGATGCCGGTGTCGACATCGTCGATTGTGCGCTGGGAGCCTTGTCGGGCCTAACCTCGCAACCCAATTTCAATTCCGTTGTCGCCATGATGCAGGGGCATGAACGCGAATGTCCCATCAATTTATCGTCGCTCAATGCGTACTCCAACTATTGGGAAGACGTCCGCGAATACTACTACCCATTCGAGTCGGGTATGAAAGCGGGGAGCGCTGAAGTGTACGAGAATGAAATTCCGGGAGGGCAGTATTCAAACCTGAAACCGCAGGCTTTTGCAACGGGCCTGGGCGACAAATTCGAAACACTCAAAAAGAATTATTCGGTAGCGAACCAATTGTTCGGTGATATTGTGAAGGTAACTCCTTCGTCGAAAGTGGTGGGAGACATGGCGATTTTCATGACCGCCAACAACCTGACCGCCGATGACGTATTGACTCGGGGCGAATCGCTATCGTTTCCGGAATCGGTGAAAGAACTGATGAAAGGGATTCTGGGCCAACCCGTAGGCGGTTTCCCAAAAGATATCCAGCAGGTTATCCTGAAGGGCGATCAACCCATCACCGGGCGTCCAAATGAGCACCTTAAACCGATTGACTTCGACGCCGATTTTGCCGCTTTCCAGAAGAAATATCCGTTGAGTGATGGGTTCGTCGATTATCTGTCGTATCAGATGTATCCGAAGGTGTATGACGAATACTATAAAGCCAACGAGCAATATGGCGATGTCAGCATTATTCCGACCCCGGCATTTTTCTACGGTCTGAAAGAGAATGAAGAGATTTTGATCAACATTGAAGAGGGTAAAAATATCCTTGTTCGGCTGTTGTTCAAATCAGAACCGAATGAGTTCGGAATGCGGACAATTACCTTTGAACTGAATGGACAGAGCCGCCAGGTTCAGGTTCGCGACAGAGCGTCGAAGGTTGAAAAAGCGATGAACGCCAAGATTGGTAAAGCGGGCGATGTGGGCGCTCCCCTGCAAGGTCGGCTCACAAAAATACTGGTTAAAGCGGGCGATGAGGTTAAGAAAAACCAGCCGCTGTTTGTGATTGAGGCCATGAAAATGGAAAGTATCGTAGCAGCCCCTAAAGCAGGGAAGGTCGATAAGATTCCGCTCAAAGAAGGCGTTGTGGTCGAACAGGACGACTGTGTGGTTGAATTGTCGTAATGGCAAACTCCTGAAACCAGTGGTCAGTATCAAGAAGTCCCGGTTTTAGCAAAACCGGGACTTCTTGTTTCGGGATGTTTTTCTGTACCTGATAAGTCTGAGAAGTTGGAGTATTTACTGCGTGTTTTTTGTGGATAACGTTGTGTAAAACAAAAATTTACACCAAATTACTACCTCTAAACGAACCCCTTGCATCATGGAGAATCAGCCATCAACTCCGCCTTTATCACCCGCTCCCGTACCCCTTAGCGAGTCTGATGCTCGTATGTGGGCGATGTTCACTCACTTAAGCGCCCTACCCGGCTCATTTGTGCTGATTGGTAGTATTGTGCTCCCGTTAGTCATCTGGCAGATTCAGAAAGAAAAGTCTGCATTTGTGGACTTTCATGGCAAAGAAGCGGTAAACTTCAACATCACAATAGCAATTGCGGCCTGTTTATCGTTTCTATTGATGCTCATTTTAATTGGTGTGTTTCTTATTTGGGTAGTGGGAGTCGTGTGGCTTGTTTTCACCGTTATTGCCGCTGTTAAAGCGAATAACGGCGAATATTACCGGTATCCACTGACCATTCGGTTTATTAAATAAGCCAGGGCGTCATGTTATCTTATCGTCTTTCAGCAGCTTGACTCTATAATTCCAATCGCCATTCTGGTCAAAATCCCATTGAGAGTCACTAAAGATCTCATTGGGATTTTGTCATTTCTAAAGCCTCTTATCCGAATTCCATCTAGCAATAGTTGGCTTTATTACAGCAACAAAGCCAATATAATAAGTTGATTATAAAGCCCCTTAACCCTTTTTTAGAGATAATCCAAAACGGAACTTTTAATCTGGAAGAGCGCATTTCACTTCATCCGCTAATCCAATTCTCAGGGATTTCACCCGAACCTAATCACCCTCACTTTGCGTTTTAAGTATGACTTTTCGGTCGGAGTTTTGATTAACTTATTTCTTTTATCGCGAATACCCCATGCAGTCGGCTTTAGAAAGTACCCTCGATATACAAAAAATTCGTCAGGACTTCCCCATACTTGATCAGGAAGTAAACGGGCGTCCATTGGTCTATTTCGACAATGCAGCTACGAATCAAAAGCCGCTTCCAGTCATTCATGCCTTAACCCGCTATTATGAAGGCTACAACGCTAACATTCACCGGGGTATTCACCACCTGGCCGAGCAGGCAACAGCGGCATTTGAAGCATCTCGCCGGGCTGTCCAGGCGTTTTTGAATGCAAAACACTGGCAGGAAATCATCTTTACCTACGGCACTACTGACGGAATTAACCTGGTTGCTCAGACGTATGGCCGTCGGTTTTTGAAAGAGGGCGATGAGATCATTATCTCGACCATGGAACACCATTCCAACATTGTTCCCTGGCAAATGCTGTGCGAAGAAAAGGGGTGCGTTCTTAAAGTTATCCCCGTTGATGACAATGGCGAATTGCTGATCGACGAGTACGAAAAGCTTTTGTCGGAGAAAACAAAATTTGTTTCCTGCGTTCACGTCTCGAATTCGCTCGGAACGATCAATCCGGTCAAGACCATCATTGATAAAGCGCACGCTGTTGGAGCGGTTGTCCTGATCGATGGGGCACAGGCAAGCTCGCACCTTGAGCTGGATGTACAGGCGCTGGACGCTGATTTTTATGTTCTTTCTGCCCATAAATTATATGGCCCAACAGGTATGGGTGTCCTGTATGGTAAAAAAGATATTCTCGACGCCATGCCGCCTTACCGGGGCGGGGGCGAGATGATCAAGGAAGTCACGTTTGCCAAAACGACCTATAACGACCTGCCGTATAAATTCGAGGCTGGTACACCCAATATTGCCGATGTGATCGCGGTTAAAACGGCGCTGGAATATATGGCTGGCTTAGGTAAAGAAAACATTGCCGCCCACGAAAACGACCTGCTTCAGTACGCTACAGAACAATTGAGCGAGCTGAACGGTCTACGCATTATCGGTCAGGCAAAGCACAAAATCGGTGTCATTTCGTTTGTGCTCGATGGTATTCATCATCAGGATACGGGCGTCATTCTGGATCAGCAGGGTATAGCTGTCCGGACGGGTCATCACTGCACCCAACCGCTGATGCAACGTTTCGGAATAGCAGGAACTACGCGGGCGTCATTTGCGGTTTATAACACCAGAGAAGAGGTTGATCGGCTTGTGCAGGGTTTGCATCGGGTGCAGAAAATGATGCTTTGATAATGCCTAACTTGTTTTTCGTATGATCAGTACAGCTGCTATTATTGAATCATTCAGCCAGTTACCGGAGAAAATATCTCTTGATGAGGCAGTGGAACGGCTCATTATACTCGAACGCTATGAAAAGGCGATGGACGAAATGAGTCATAATAAGGGCCACAAGAATGAGGATGTCATGCGGGAAATGAAAGAATGGATACAGGCGCACCGATAATATGGACAGACGAAGCCAAAGAAGATTTACGTGATGTTCTCCATTATCTTTCACGCTCTCCGCTAGCTTACGTTGACAACTGGTCGAATGAACTGACTAAAAAGCTAAGTTTACTGGAATCATTTCCGGAAATGGGCCGCAAAGTTCCAGAAAAAGAACTTAGTCATCTTAGGGAAATATTAGTAGGGAATTATCGCTTGCTATATATACCTACACGATATGATAACAATTATTGGCGTTAGGCACCAAGCCAGCCAGTTAGGAAAACTTTGAGGATGACCATTAACGAGAAACAGGACGAAATTATCGAAGAATTCGACTTGTTCGAGGATCAGCTCGACAAGACGCAATACATCATAGATCTGGGCAAAAAACTGCCTCCCATGCCCGAAACCAGTAAAACGGACGAAAACCGTATTATGGGCTGTCAGTCAAAAGTGTGGGTCGATGCGGAGTTTAAAGACGACCGACTCTACTTCAACGGTGATAGCGAACGAACGGCACAAATTTCAAAAGGGCTGGTTAGTTTGCTGATTCGGGTGCTGTCGGGCGAAAAACCCGAAGATATTGCCAAAGCTGATCTGTATTTCATCCCACGAGTTGGTATGGGTAACCTGATTACCTCACTTCGGGCGGGCGGATTGGCCTCAATGATTGAACGTATGAAAGCCTACGGCCGCGCTTACACCAGCCAGGTCGCTCAGGCAGACTAACATAACGTCTAACTATTTACGCATTAACGTCTCTTTGCAATGACAGACGAAGAACTAAAAGAACAAGTCGTACTAGCGCTAAAAGGCGTATATGATCCCGAAATTCCGGTGGATGTGTACGAGCTGGGGCTGATTTACGACATTAAAATATTCCCGGTCAATAACGTCTATATTTTGATGACGCTGACCTCACCGTCCTGCCCATCAGCAGGGTCAATTCCGGCGGAGATCGAAGAGAAGGTGCGAGCTATTGATGGAGTTAACGACGTAAGCGTTGAGCTAACGTTCGATCCCCCCTACTCCACCGAACTGATGTCGGAAGTAGCCAAACTTGAATTAGGATTTATGTAAACATAGCAGTTGGTCGCTAACGGGTCTTTAACCTGCCAGTGACATACCTGCAAACCGCTACGGCGGATCATTAATAACTGTAAAAACTGTAAACTAATTATGTATCCTCCTCATTTGCTTGTCCCGATGCGGGAAGACCTGACGAGCGTCGGGTTTCAGGAACTGACCACCGCCGACGACGTGGTGAACACGATGGAAAATGCTGAAGGCACGATGCTTGTCGTTGTCAATTCGGTTTGTGGTTGCGCTGCGGGTGCGGCCCGTCCGGGCGTAAAGGCAGCCTTAACGGCCAGTGCTGTTAAGCCCGACAAAATGGTGACGGTATTTGCCGGTGGCGATCTGGAAGCTACGGCCAAGATGCGGGAGTACCTACTTCCTTATCCACCATCATCGCCAGCCATCGGTATTTTTAAAGATGGCGATCTGGTACATTTCATCGAGCGGCACCATATCGAAGGGCGTTCGGCGCAAATGATTTCCCAACACCTCGAAATGGCACTGGAAGAGTTTTGTACGCCAGCCAACGCATAAGTAATTAAGATAAATACAAAACGGCCCGATTGAAATTTCAGTCGGGCCGTTTTGTATTTATTATGCCGAGAATAAGGCTAACACACAAAACACATCGACTATCCACAGGCCAATGGGTATCTCCCGACTCTTCCCGACTGCCACTTTAATGACTGTCCACGACAGAAATCCCCAGATTAGGCCCTGAGTAATCGAATAGCTGAACGGAATCAGCACGAGTGCCAGAAAAGCAGGCAGTGCATCGTCTAATTGGCCCCAGTTGATTCGTGTAACGGGCTTCATCATGAAAGCCCCAACCAATACCAGAGCGGGAGCCGTTGCAATGGACGGAATAATCGATAACAACGGCGACAGAAACAGAAAAGGCAGAAAGCAACAGCCCGCAACGATAGCGGTAAGGCCTGTACGCCCACCCTGCGCAATGCCGACCGCCGATTCAATATAGGCGGTACCAGGACTAGTCCCCAGCAAGCCTGCCAGCGTTGTTGAAACGGCATCGGTCAGCAATGAACGATTCAGATTCCTGGGCTGGCCATCGGCGTCCTGCAAACCACCTGCTTCAGCAACGCCTACAAACGTAGAGAGACTGTCGAACAGATCGGTAAAGGCAAAGGCAAAAATCACGGGCCATAGCGCCCATGTCAGCGAGTTGGTCAGATCCAGCTTACCAATTAATGAGAAATCGGGCGCGGCCCATATGCCCTGACTATTGACCAGCGTTTTCTGGCCAACGTTAATAGCCGATGCATCGCCCCAATACCGACCAATGGGCCAGGCAGCCAATGTGGTCAGAATAATCCCGATAATGATCGCTCCTGGCACATCGCGCACAACCAGAATACTGGTTAACAGCAAGCCAAAAACAAAGGTCAATAGGATAGGATCGGTCAGGTGAGCAGCACTGACCAGTGTTGCCGGATTGGCGACAATAAATCGGGCATTCTCGAGGCCGATCAGCGTAATAAACAGACCGATTCCGGCAGAAACAGCGTAACGAATAGGCAGTGGAATGATACGGACAATGGCCGAACGCACATTCAGCACCGATAACAGCAAAAACAAAATACCGGCCCAAAACACGGCTCCCAGTGCCACTTCAGGCCGAATGCCCATTCCTTTAACGGCCGTGAATGTAAAAAAAGCATTTAACCCCATGCCCGGTGCAACCACAATTGGATTGCGGGCATAGAGCCCCATCATCAGACTGCAAAAGAAGGACAACAAAACCGTTGCCGTCAATACACCACTGAATGGCAAACCAGCCTGACTCAAAATTGACGGGTTAACAACGATGATGTACATCGTTGCCAGAAAGGTTGAAATACCGGCAAGGACTTCAGTACGGCGGGACGTAGTGGACGTATATTGTTGAAACATTCGGTTTACGGTTGTCATCGATTGCTGAACATACAACGTATGCTCAAGAACGACAATAAATAAGGATAAATAAGCCCTTCCTGAACGGTACAGGATCGATCATTTATCGGCTCAATCAGATGTAAAGCCAGCCAATTGTCTCATCAGCTTTAAGTACTCAGGGCTTTCTGGAAAGTTCCGGTATGATAAATTTCAAATTATCACTAAAATATTATTTTACAAATAAGCAATTACACAAAATATAATATCAATTAAGTTTCACAGCAAAATACACTGGATCGGTCGGCCATTTGATTACATTAGCTTATAATTCAATTTTGTTGTTCATGGCGAATCTATATTTCCTCTCTCCGCAGGTCAGGTATTGTCTTATTATCTGTTGTGTTCTTTTCGGATTAAGATCTACTGCTCAACCGTCCGATGCGCTCCTTGTCAAAGTACGTCAGCTAGCCTATACCGACTCTGCCCGGCTGGTGTCCATGTATAAAGACCTCCACACCCATCCGGAACTGGGCTTTATGGAAACCAGAACGGCCGATATTGTCAGCGAAGAGCTTAAAAGCTTAGGCTATGAGGTCTATTCAGGGGTTGGCAAAACGGGTGTTGTTGGCATTCTGAAAAATGGCGATGGGCCAACGGTTATGTTTCGAGCCGATATGGATGCGCTACCGGTTAAAGAAACAACGGAGCTACCCTATGCCAGCACCGCAACCGTAAAACTGCCGGATGGAAATGAGGTGCCAACGATGCACGCCTGTGGACACGATGCGCACATTACCTGGCTGTTGGGCATCGCAAAACTCATGAAAACGCTCCAGCAGGATTGGAAAGGAACCCTGGTACTGGTCGCTCAACCGGCCGAAGAACCAATAATGGGCGCCAGAGCCATGAGGGAAGACCCCGTTTTTATCAAAAATGTACCCCTGCCCGACTATCTGTTAGCCATGCACACAGGCCCATTTCCAACCGGTATGGTCATGAATCTTCCGGGCACCCGGATGGCAGGCACCGATCAGCTCGACGTTACATTTCGGGGTATTGGTGGACATGGCTCTGCCCCACAAACAACTAAGGACCCGATCATTATGGCCAGCGAGGCCATCCTGCAATATCAGACGATAATTAGCCGTAGCAATGATCCGCAAACACCGGCGGTGCTTACCGTTGGCTCCGTTCAGGCTGGTCAGGACAATAACGTAATACCGGCTTCGGCACTGGTGAAAATAAACTTTAGATGGCTTAAACCCGAAACCCGAAAAATGCTGTACGATGGTGTCAGCCGAATTGATAGCGGTATAGCCGTCAGCAATGGGCTGCCAATGGGTCTTTATCCAATCATGAAGAAAAAGGGCTATTCGTTTCCAGTCGTTAATGATTCAGCGCTCGTCAGGAAAGTGAATGCGACGCTGGAAAAAGTAGTAAAGAAGGGGAGTCTGATTTCGGCTGGTTTACCCACAGCCATGGGGTCAGAAGATTTCCATCATCTTGTTCTGGACAATAAGAAATCTGTTTATGATTTTATATTCGTCGGAACAGCCCCACTAGACAAGGTTATAGCCGCCAGAAAAGAAGGCAAACAAACCCCATTCGCCAACCATAATGGGAATTACATGGTCGATCTGGCGGGCATACCCTGGGGTGTTCAGATTGGTACAGACGCTTTACTGGGTGTGCTCAAGCTGAAGTAGTTCAGTCCAGATTCAGTAGCAGTGTCCTGATTTCAATGGCTTTCAGAAGAATCAGGACACTGCTACTCGGTCTGGGTCAACAGTTTCAAATAAGCAAGCTTCCAGCGGCTTCATCGACCAGAACACGTGCATTAGGACGCGTTTGGATAATGCTGGCCGGGATCTGTTCGGTAATAGGCCCGGTCAGTGCCTGACGCAGCATCGGTGCTTTTTTCTCACCACTAACCAGAAGCACCACATTCCGCGCTTCTGCCAGATGACGTAACCCGATGGTAATACCCTGGGTTAAGGTAGTTTCCGTTTCGAAATACTTCTGGCCAACGGTTTTGGTACTTTCGGCCAGTTCAACAACATGGCAACCCAGGTTGAAGGGTGTACCAGGCTCATTCAGGGCAATATGACCGTTCATGCCCATCCCAACCAGCAAGAGATCTAACCCGCCTTTCGACCGAATAACCGCATCGATTCGTTTACATTCGCTGGCTAGATCGCTTGCCTTAGCGTCGAAAACATGAACCTGCTCCGGGCGAAGATTGAGTGGATTAAACAAATCCCGATAGACGTAATACGAACAGCTCCCTACATCGTCGGGACCGAAACCTACCCACTCATCCAGCCCAACAAACGTGCACTGGCTAATATCAACCTTTCCGGCTTTTACCAGCGCCACAAATCGATGATAGGTTTCAATTGGCGTATCGCCCGATGCCAGGCAAAGCAAAGCATCCGGCTTTTTGTTAATAATGCCTGCGATATACTCAGCCGTATGCTGCGAAAGTGTGTTGTAATCAGAAAACTTTTTAAGGTTCATAAACTGGTTTAGGGAAATTTATAGTCCGTTTTCGGTATTCTTCGTACACCATAAAACCGAAAACGATAAACGGCATACTCATTTCAATTCACTGGCCCGAATATCCCGGCTCCAGCGTTCAGCTCCTTTCTGATCATGGACTTTAATTGTCAGAACCCGATCATTGAGCGGACCGCCTACACTCAGCAATCCGAAATTGCGCTCTGCTACCAACGTTCCGTCTACATAGGTCGGCTGTTTCAGCTCATCAGCGCGGGGTTGTGCAACTGAGGACGTGAGTGGTGAAATCGTTAGATCGTAAAGCGGGTAAGTGCCCGAACGATCCAGTTTGTGAAGAATTGAATGGTGACGATCACCGGTTATGAACAGGACCCCCGGAATTTTGGCCTCCGTGATCGCTTTAAGCAATCGGTCTCGTTCGGTGCCATAGATCGCGTAATTCTCGAAGGCAGCCGTTGGATTAATAATTTGTCCGCCCGTTATGATAAACTTAAAAGAGGCCTTACTAAACGTCAGCGCATCGACGAGCCATTGAATCTGTTTGTCACCAAAATAGGCTTTCTCCGGTCCATCGGGTTTCTCATTTGGGGCACGAAACGTGCGGTCATCCAGTAAAAAGAACTGGCAATCGTTCCAGAAAAATGTACCGGCACATCCTTCCGGAAAAACAAAATTCGGATTTGTCCAGAATAATTTGAATGCTTCAAGCGTAACGGGTTTGAGCCAATAAGAGCGATCGGCATCATTAGGGCCATAATCGTGATCATCCCAGACGGCATAATTGTGCGTTGAAGCCAGCAGAGGCTGCATTTCGGGTAATGATCGGGTGTGGGTATAGCGACGTAATACGCCCGATCGACTGTTCCAGTCTACCTCCCGCGTATAGGTGTTATCGCCTGTCCAGATCATAAAATCAGGTTTCTGAGCCGTTAGTGCCGTAAAAATCTCGTAGCCTCCACCATAGGGTTTACCGGGCCGGTCAGTGCCCTCCTCGTTGACGTAGGTGCAGCTTCCTACGCCGAAACGGAAAGCCGGTGGGTCCGTCCGCCACTGCCACAGGCTTTGGGTTTGAAACTGGGTCCGGTAGGGCAGGCTCACCTTTCTGCCCCCGATTAACAGCTCGTACTCGTACTTTTTGCCGGGTTCCACCTGATCGGCGAGCAGGTGGGCTGTAAAAGCCGTTTGCCGGGAGGTCTGAATTTCACTCGTCAGGTAAACAGGCGTGGGTTTGCCAGCTTCATGATAGCGAACCTGAACACGGGCTGGCTCTTTGGTTTGAGCCCATAACATGACCTCCCGCATATCAGAATAACCCACCATCGGGCCTGCCTGGAGTTTACTACCGGCAGGGGTTACTTTTGCCGATTGTGCGTCTGTAAGCAACGGGTTGACAAACAGTATCAACAAGAGTATGTGTCGAATATTGTACATAGTAGAAAGATGGCGTAATTTTGCGGTTCGTTTACTGAAACCATGCAACTAAAAGACCGCAACTATCAGATTCAGGGCGTTGACGTGTTGGCGATTGCCGAAGAATTCGGTTTGCCTGCATACGTATATGACGCAGACAAAATTATCGAAAAAATTGGCTTGCTCCGGTCATCTTTTGCCGGGGTTAACCTAAAGATCAAGTATGCGGCCAAAGCGCTGACCAACGTATCGATTTTGAAATTGATGCGGCAGCAGGGTGTTGAAATGGATTCGGTGTCGGTCAATGAAGCGCGTATGGGCATGTTGGCTGGTTTTGAGCCCGGCCAGATCATGTTTACGCCCAGCGGAGTGGCTTTCAATGAAATTCGTGAAGCGGTTGACCTCGGTCTGCAACTGAACGTCGATAGCCTACCCTTGCTGGAGTGGGTTGGTCAGACCTATGGTGGTGCTGTTCCGATCAGTATCCGGATTAACCCGCATATTGCCGAAGGTGGAAATATTAAGATTTCGACGGGCCATGCCGATTCCAAGTTTGGCATTTCTATTTTGCAACGGCCCGAAATTCGGGCTGTGGTTGAGAAATATCACATGTCGGTAGCAGGCTTACATATTCATACGGGTTCGGATTTTAAAAATGCCAATGCATTTCTGCGTGGGGCCGAAGTTTTGTTCGAACTCGCCAGCGATTATCCCGATCTTAAATTCATCGATTTCGGTAGCGGCTTTAAAGTGGCCTACAAAGCGGGCGATCACATCACCGATATCGTTGATCTGGGCCGTAAGGTTTCTGAAACTTTTCAGGCTTTCTGCCAGCAATATGGCCGGGATCTGGAGCTTTGGTTCGAGCCGGGTAAGTTTCTGGTGAGCGAATGCGGTCATTTACTGGTACGGACCAATATCGTTAAAGAAAATCCGACAAGAACGTTCGTAGCCGTTGATTCGGGCCTGAACCACCTTATCCGGCCCATGATGTATGACGCTTATCATGACATCAAAAACGTTTCGAACCCGCTGGGTAACGAGAAAACGTATACTGTCGTTGGCTATATCTGCGAAACAGACACCTTCGCTACCGACCGGCCACTGCCTGACGTACGGCCCGGCGATGTGCTGTCGTTCGAAAATGCAGGGGCTTATGGCTTCAGTATGTCTTCCAACTATAATGCCCGCCTTCGTCCGGCAGAAGTGTTGGTATACGACGGAAATCCATACCTGATCCGCCAGCGCGAAACCTTCGAGGATTTGATGCGCGGTCAGGTTGACGTTCCCGTTTTGAATTCAGAAATAATTGAGCAACAAGTATAAGGTGACAGCTTACAGTATTCTATTTATGATTGCCTGACACACGAATCACGCAACCCGAATGCTGAAAATCGAATACCATAAACCATAAACCACAATGGGAAGAGCGTTTGAATACCGGAAAGCGCGTAAAATGAAACGGTGGGGGCAAATGGCAAAGACCTTTACCCGCATCGGAAAAGATATCGTTATCGCCGTTAAAAACGGCGGTCCTGACCCCGACACCAATGGTCGTCTGCGGGCTATTATCCAGAATGCCAAAGCGGCTAACATGCCGAAGGAAAACGTAGACCGGGCGATCAAAAAAGCTTCGTCGAAGGATCAGGAAGACTATAAAGAGATCGTTTATGAAGCCTATGCTCCACACGGCATTGCGCTCGTTATCGAAACGGCAACCGACAATCACAACCGTACGGTAGCCAACGTTCGGAGCTATCTCAATAAACTCGGTGGTAGCCTCGGCACCCAGGGTATGCTCGATTTCCTGTTCGACCGGAAATCCGTCTTTCGCATTCCGGCCGACGGTATCGATCAGGAAGAGCTGGAACTGGAACTGATCGATGTTGGGGGCGATGAAATAGAATTCGACGATGAAGCGAATCAGTATGTGATCTATGGTGAGTTTACGGCGTTTGGTTCTATTCAGAAGTTTCTGGAAGAAAAAGGCTATGATATCAAACAGGCCGAGTTCGAGCGCATTCCAAACGACTACAAAGAATTAACCGACGACGAAGTTGCTGATGTAGAAAAGCTCATCGAACGCATCGAAGAAGACGATGACGTGCAGATGGTGTATCACAATATGCGATAGCGTAAGTCATTTCCGTAATAAAGCAATTGGGGTGAGTAAGGGATTGGTTAAACCAATCCCTTACTCACCCCAATTGCTTTATTCTATGCTTAAGATTATTTCATGCTGACGCCTTCGCGCAGAATCTGCACCCAGCCCTTAAGTACCTGCGCCGGGGCCTCCCGATCCAGCATGGCATACCGTACCGTCACCTGATAGTAGTACAACCCACTCGGCAGATCGGCCCCGTCACTCGATTTGCCGTCCCAGGCCAGCGTCGGACTGGTGCCTTCGTAGACCTTGCTACCATACCGGTTGTAAACCACCAACGCGACACTCTCCACAAACCGTGGACACTTTAAAGGCTGAAACAGATCATTTTTCCCATCTCCATTGGGCGTAAACACGTTCGGCAGAACAAAAGCCGGACAGGCATCATTACAGACCGTGTTCGATGGCAAACTCTCCACTCCCGACTTGCTGACAGCCGTCACATAATAACACCCTGCCACTGTAGTCAGATTCGTGTGATCAAAGCTGGTCGTGGGAGCAGGAATACTGGCCAGTTGGGCCGGCTTATCCTGCTGGTAACGTCCATAATAGAGCTTATAGCCCACCACATTGGGGTCGCAGGTGGGGCCGGTGGTGAGGGTCCAGTGGAGTTTGTTGGTAAAACTGGTTTGACCGCACAGGCTCTCACTGCTGAGGTTGGCACAGTTCAGACTATCCAGTCCCAGGTTTGGCGAACAGGGTTTGGTGGTATCGCTCGGCGTGGCACAGATGATCTGGCTGTAATTGATCAGTATACCCAGAGTAGCCAGTTTAGGGTCGGCATACTGACCTCGGGTCATCACCCGGTAACAGTAGCTGCTATCGGCCGAAAGTTGGCGGCTGGTATTTCCATCGGCCACAAAGGTATCGTTGCCCGTATCGGTAAAGACATAGGTCTGGGCACCCTGCACCCGCACTTCGGCGATTTTGTTGAAGGGCCCATTAGGGCCTGACCGGCTCCGATAGACATCGTGAGTCTGGTTGTCGTTGGTCCAGGGCGTGTTGGCCTGCCAGCTCAGGGCTACCTGTCGCTGGGCGGGAGTCGCGGCCAACCGGACGCTGGAAGCAGGGTCGGTCACATCCAGTCGGGTGAGCTGGCCATTGGTGCCGGTGTAGTAAAACTCGACCCGGTAGCGATACGCATTAGCCGTAGTGTTCAGCGCACTCACGGAGCTTCCTCTGTCGACAAACACCGTATCGGGTACCCCAGCCTGGAGGTTCGTGTTAATGGTAGCAATGTTGACAAAATCGGCACCAGCCAGACCTGTGGCCCGTTGGAGTCGGTATTGGTACGGAGCGCCTAAATCGCCGGGGTTCAGGCCCAAAGGCCGTGTCCATCGAACGGTAATTCGACCTCGTTGCGTATCCGTACTATCGACCGTGACCTGAGTCATGACGGGGGCCAGCAGTGGCAGTTCGAGACAGGCTTCGGTAGAGACCACGCTAAGCCCGCCGTTGTTGCCAATGCCGGGGTTGCTGGCTACGATCCGGTACGAGTAGCTGACACCCCGTTTGAGTGAACTGGTATCGATATAGCTGGTCGCCGTATAAGGTATACGGGCAATTTCCTGGTAGCCGTAGCTGGCTGGTAATCCAGTCGTACAACTTTGGGAGACAATAGGCGTACAGCCTTCTTTGCGATAAATGATCAGTTTAGTCGTATCACGTGATCCGCCAGACGTAGCAATTCGGCCGCAGCTATAGGCTGTCCAGTTGAGTTGAATGGCTCGCCCGGCGGCAGTAGCCGTGGGGCGGGCCGTCAGGTTTTTGACCGATGGTGCATAGAGTCGAATACGCAATGTAGCAAACGAAGCGAGGGAGACAGCGCCCCTACCCGGCACATCATTGACTTTGAGGGTAATATCATACGGTTCCTCCCGCGCCTGATTACAGTTGGTTTGCCAGGAGAAAGTAGCGGTTGCAGGCTGAGCCTGTGATACACCTCCGTTGATCAGTTTAGCATATTCGGGTGGCACCAGTTGACCAGCGGGGAAAGGCTGACCATCGCTGTTCACATTGAATGGCCCACCAAAAGCCGTAATAATAACTCGTTGACCGTCGGGGTCAGTAGCCCTGATCGCCTGTTGAATCAGTGTACCGGCTTCCACACAAATCTCGGCACCAACAATGAGCGGGCGCTTGTTGGGCTGATCGATTACGATGATCTGCATATCGCGGGTAATCTCGCCGATCAGTACGCCATTGCGCCATTCTTCAATGATAAAGGCGAAGTTAAATTGACCGGCCTGTCCGGGAGAATCCCAGCAGAGATCGCCTGTTCTGGCATCAATTGTAAACGTTGGCGGTGTGCCACCATCTTCCCTAACCGAGCTAAAATTACTGGCGGGATCGAGGTAAGCGGGAATAAATCGACTTCGGCAACTGTTGGGAATTCCTTCCTGAGGCTTGCTAAGCCGGTACGCCAAGCTGTCACCATCGGCATCGAACGCAGCCGGGTTGTGGCAGAATTTCTGACCAACGCGAGCCGAATCCAGGGGTGGGTTCAGCATAACAGGCGTTGAGTTAACTTCCAGAGCCGCATTGATCAGAATCGTTGTCGACACATAAAACGTAATCTGATCGGAGCTTCCGGCGGGCGGAAGGTTCAGCGTACCTTTGTTCCGGTTCGCGATCTGAACACCAATCGTATAAGCGCCAGGACCCGGATAGGTATGAGTTGTCACGTACGTGTTTACGGATGACGTACGGCCGTTAATGTACCTACGGCCAGATCGTTTCACCTCCGCCTGCGTACCATCACCAAAGCAGAACGTATAGGAATTCGCATCGTCAGCAGCTGTTTTCCCCGTTACTTCGTCATAGTACGTAGTCAGGGTTATCTCATAAGTTAAAGAAGCTCCGGGAAGTCGTCGGGTTGTAATTTCACCTGCCCGTACGTGCGTAGCCTGGCTGATGGTTGGCCAGAGAATAGCCCCCATAGATAGGGCAATGAGCCCAATTGTATAAACTAAACGCATAGAATTATCGCATTTCACTTACAACGAATTCAGACCCAAAAAGTATATTTCCTGTTGGGGTAGAAACTGCCTGTTTTCACCTTTCGGGCAAGATTTTGTTCGTATTCTGACTTTTGATTATACTTTATAAAACCCAGGCCGGTTGAACAGGGTTTTCCAGAAAAATCGCAGAAATATACCGACTTGCTGCGTAAATGCCCGTTGATTTTCCAAATCTGCCCACGGAAGTCGCCGGTCGCGCAGGTTCACCGCTATTTTCCAGGCATACACAATGGGAATCATTAGCAGATAATGCAGGATAAGGACCAGATAAGCACCAACTCCATATTGCTTCCGAACCCATAGCAACTGCGACACCTGTATTTGTGGCTTAAATCGGTTGATGTGGGTTACTACATGCTGCTGATTATCGTCACTGCTGCCATACTCAAGATGAATAAAACTGGCCTCTCGAAGTAACAATAATCTCCCATGCTTCCCTAACCGATAACCCCACTCAACATCCTCGCCGTACATAAAAAAGCTTTCGTCTAATCCGCCAGCCAGGGCAATTGTCGATGGTCTTGTCATCAGAAATGCGCCTGAAAGCCATTCTACCTGATTTGGATCAGAATACTGTGGGTCAGGAATAAGCCGGTGGAGCCAATTTTGAAAAAACGCTCCGGCGGGCAAAATATAAAATGCCCGGCGCATCTGCCCGAAAGTTGTGTATAGATTAGGTCGGAGCTGGCCACCGCCCCCCCGCTGTAGGACACTCACGGCTGCCACATCGGGTTGTTTATCCAATATGCCTACGCACCGGGCCAGTACGTTATCAGTCAGCAGGGTGTCGGAATTGAGCAATAGTACATTTCGGGCTTTTGCCTGCTTAATGCCATAATTATTGGCCCGCGCGAAACCGGCATTATAGCCCATATCGAACCAACGAACAGTCGGGTACTGGGCCAGAATAACAGCCTGACTATCATCACCCGACTGGTTATCGACGACAATAACCTCAAAATCAATACCTTCCGTATACGTATGTATTGACGCCAGACAGTTCAGAATGAGCTTAGGCGTTTTATAATTGACGATGATTATGCTTAAATCGAGCAAGACAAATTGAATTAGCAGGGCATAAAGATAGGTATTAGTAAAAATGGAATTGGGTGACGGAGTTAATTCGTTTAGCACAAATTAGCTCCGTCACCCAATTCCATTTACAATACCCACCAGGTAATCAATACAATACCCAGGTATCTTTGCCCCCTCCTCCTTGCGACGAATTGACCACGAGCGATCCCTTGCGTAAAGCTACCCGTGTTAGTCCACCTGGAATGACATTAACGCCATCGCCATAGAGAATGTAAGGCCGTAAGTCAACATGGCGCCCTTCGGCATGATCGCCGACCAGACACGGCACCCGCGAAAGCGAGATCGTTGGCTGAGCGATGTAGTTCCGTGGATTTTCCTGAATTTTCTTTCTGAATAATTCGTGATCTTCGGGCGTGGCCTTAGGGCCAATCAGCATTCCGTAGCCACCCGCTTCATTAGCCTCTTTTACAACAAGTTGCTCAATGTTTTCCAGCACATACCGACAGTCTTCTTCCTCGCGACAGATGTAGGTTCTGACGTTTGGAATAATAGCCTCTTCGCCTAAATAATACTGAATAATTCGCGGTACGTAGGCATAAATAACTTTGTCATCGGCAACGCCCGTTCCGGGTGCATTGGCGAGGGCAACGCGTCCTTTTTTGTATACTTCAAAAATACCCGGCACCCCGATCATAGAATCCGGATTAAAAGCCTGAGGATCGAGGAAGGTGTCGTCTATGCGTCGATAAATGACATCTACAATCTGGAATCCCTTCGTTGTACGCATCTTCACATAGCCCCCCGACACGACCAGATCACGGGCTTCGACCAATTCAACGCCCATTTGCTGAGCCAAATACGAATGCTCGAAATAAGCTGAATTGTAAATACCCGGCGTCAGAACAACAACCGTCGGATTCGGCCGATCGGCAATAAACTGAAGCATCTGAAGCAACCGCATCGGGTAATCGGATACGGGTCGAACACCCGTTTGAGTCAGTACTTCAGGAAATGTCTGCTTCGAGAGTTCACGATTTTCGAGCATATACGATACGCCCGACGGACAGCGGAGGTTATCTTCCAGCACCATAAACTGGCCATCGTCGCCCCGGATAAGGTCGGTTCCGGTAATATGGCACCAGATTCCTTTCGGTGGTTTGACGCCAAGACAGGGCGGAAGAAATGATTTACTGGATTCGATCAGGTCGCGGGGAACTACGCCATCATTCAGAATACGCTGTTCATTATAAACATCGTCGAGAAACATGTTCAGCGCCTTAATCCGTTGAATTAAACCAGCTTCGAGGTTATCCCATTCGGCCGATTCGATAACCCTTGGAATAATATCAATAGGCATAATCCGCTCAGTCCCTTCGCCTTCCGAATAAACATTGAAGGTAATACCCATACTCATCAGGGCGCGCTCAGCGGCATGTTGCCGGCCAATAATGTCTTCGCGGGTAAGTTGCTCAACCCGCTGCTGGAAAGGCGCACACCCTGCTCGAACCTGTGTCTCGCCGTCGAACATTTCATCGAAAAAATTTTCGGTTTGATAGTCGGCAAAGGTAAAATTGGCTGTGAGCTGACCCTGCGACTGGGTCATTCCGTTGAGCGTCTGCGATTGAGATTGCGCGGTGGATTTTCGTTTCATGGAACAATATATTGCCGTTTATTTAAATGGCCAAACAGAAATGCAGTTTAGCTCACTATTATACAAATCGAACGTAAGAAAGATCAGAATTAGCCAATACCCGTATGGAAATAAGTTCCAGTCCACCTGTGAATTAATGGATACGCATATTGGCGCTAATTCGCGGCTACAGTATACGCTATTTTATAACGTTCTGTTTTTCGTTTAAAGCGGTGCCTTGGGTCAAAACCTTGGCACTGCTTTAAACGAAAAACATAAATGTATTTATCTACAGATACGAAGTGCCTGATTTTCTTTGGCTTTCATCTGATCTGGATTTCGGTCAAGGTGATTTTATAAGTGTATTTCCCTCAGTACATTTTAATCTCTACACACCTTATCGCTTCATTTGGGCACTTTTTAACATTTTTTAAGAGTCTTGCAACAGTATATCTACTTAGGGCGTATCGGCAGTAGAATTAGCGCAGGAGATAAGCTCAGGCTAGTTCACTAGTCTAACCAGTAAACAAAACCAACAACAATTTCCATGAAAACACTGCTTGTTTTCAGTTGCGTGGCTGCCCTTGCGCTAAGCCTGAACGCCTGTAACCGTAATTCTGTAGACCCAACGACGGCCGATGCCTCGGCCCGGTCGGCCTCTGTCTCCGGAACGACCGGTGGGCCTAAAAGCCTGACAGTTGTCGATGCGTCGACCTTGCCAGCGGCCATTACAACGTACATCAATACCAACTATGCGGGTGCTACGATTAAAGAAGCCGCCAAAGGCCCATTAGGCAATTATGTTGTTGCTATTTCAGTAAATAGCACGATTAAATTGCTGGCTTTTAAAGCCGATGGGACATTTGAGAAACTACTCGATGGAAAAGGTGGACCCATGCGGGGCGATTCTGCGCATCACCCCAAACCAGATTCGCTCCATCGTCCCAAGCCTGATTCGCTTCATCACCCTAAGCCAACTCCCGGTGATTCTGCGCGCCATCCACGCCCTGCCCCTGGCGATACAGTTCGTCATGCCGGTCCTGGGCGGGGACCCGATGTAACGGTCATTGCCGTATCGAGCTTACCCGCAGCCATCACAACATACATTACTACCAACTTTGCGGGTGCAACGATCGAGAAGGCTGTTCAGGAGAAAAAAAGCAGTGATTATGTTGTCCTGATCAAAACCACAGACAGCAAGCATGTCGTGCTGCTCTTCGGGTCGGATGGCACCTTCAAGAAAGCAGTAACAGGTAAATAGTACCCCTTTTTGTTTACTCGAACACAGAAAGACCTGGCTATACAGCCGGGTCTTTCTTGTTAAATTTCCTTAATGGCTTATAACTAATTGCCAGTAGTCCATAACTTTCTACATGAAAATTAATACTGGTACTAGTTATGAAAAAAATCTCCTCTGGGCTCGTTCTCCTACTTTTTTTTAGCTCTCTAGCAACAATGGCTCAAACCGAAAAAGGTCGCTGGACGATCGGTGCCCAGGTGGGAAATTTCCAATACAGTACCCAGAATGAATATTATTCTTTTTCGGGAAGCCTTTCACCATATGCCGGCTACTTTGTCGCTAAGAACCTCACTATTGGAGCAGGAATTCCCCTGAGTTTAGCGACACATAAGTATTATGACTATCACTCCAATAATACTGGTATTGGCATTTCGCCCAATGTCCGCTATTACTTCGGCAATGCGAATCTAAAACCTTATGCAGGTTTACAGTATAGTTACTCAAGAACTCATCAACGAACAAGGACGGGAAGCCAGGATACCGATGCCAATGGGTTCGCATCCAGTTTTTCACCATCCATAGGTTTGGCTTATTTTCTTAATCATACGGTCGCTTTAAACATTGGCCTGAACTATATCTGGCAACGATACAACAGTGGCAATCAAAATTATGACGTTGATGGCAAGCCAGTTGATAGTCAAACCGCAACGTCAAAATATGCAATGGTAGCTATTGGCTTTGATCTTTTTTTCGGGAAATAATTCTCAGCCATTCATTTTACAGGCTCACGCCAAAGCGCTCTCCTAATTCTTCCAGACTTTTTACGACCGGCTCCACCAGTGGAATGCCATGAACGAGCCGCTCGGCCTCCATCTCACGCTCCGGATCGCCAGGAATCAGAACACGGTGTCCTTCAATGGCTTTAGCCTGCCGGAATCGTTGAATCCAGGTATCCATATGCGTTTTAAACTCGTCAGCGGGACGGAACGCATCAATACGCATTGCTCCGAAGAAATGGCCCGTACCCTGTCCAACTCCTTCGTTAGCCTGCATAAAACCAGCCGTAGCAAAAGGTGGCACCCAAGGCCCGTAATTAGCACCGGATAAGACACCCGAAAAAATATCGACAATGGCACCCAGGCCATAACCTTTATGGCTTCCGTGTTCGCGATCAGTGCCTAAAGGCAGTAAAGCTCCCCCGTTTCGAATGGCATTGGCATCGGTCGTAGTCTGCCCAGCGGCATCCTGCGCCCAGCCCAGCGGAATATCCTGACCTTTTCGTTGCAGAATTTCCAGCTTCCCATACGCAACAGCCGTTGAGGCAAAATCGGCCAGAAAAGTAGGTTCTGTTGCGGCCGGAATAGCCACGGCAATTGGGTTGGTTCCCAGGAGTTTATCCAGCGAAAACGTTGGCGCTACCAGTGGAGCGGCATGCGTCATGGCCTGTCCAATCATGTCGTGATCAGCCGCCAGCAGCGCGTGGTAGCCAGCAATACCGAAATGGTTGGAATTACGAACAGCCACCCAGCCCGTTCCGGCAATGCGCGCTTTTTCAATAGCAACCTGCATCGCCCACGGCCCAACAACCAGGCCAAGTCCCCGATCGCCATCAACCACGGCAGTAGATGGTGTCTCGTGAACGATTCGAATGTGGGGCTGCGGATTAATTCGGCCAAGATCATAAAGCCGAACGTAACCCGGCAAACGCGCAACACCATGAGAATCAACACCGCGCAGGTCGGCACTGACCAATACATCGGTAGCTAAACGGGCATCGGCTTCCGAACAGCCGATAGCGATAAAGATTTGTTCGGTAAATGAACGGAGTTGGTTCGCAGTAATCATGGGTGCAAATTAACGAAGCGAACAGGTTAAACTTCGCTAAAAATTCAGCCAAATCCACGTCTTTTGCGTTATACCAAACAACGCCATTTACGTACGCATGATGTCACGTCGCTCCCTCCTCCCCATTTCACTCTTTTTTTTGGCAGCACTATTCAGTCATTTTTCAGTAGCTCAGCCAACCGACACACTCACAACCGAACAACTTCTTCAGCGGAAAGGAACGGCTTACTCCGCTCTGATACGCCCCTCCAGGTATCTTGCCCTGGATGTAAATCATGCCCTCGGCGGTTTTCGCCGGTATCGTTTTTTTGAGGGAGATGAGCTTCACTTTAAAGCGCGGGGCGAAAAATTCAGGGAAGAGTTGTATGCCGTTACGGATACTAGTTTCACGATCCTGATGGCCAACGAAGTCATGAACCGCGATGAACCCGTAACGTTCCGGTTCGATGAGGTCCAAAAAATTATGCTACACCGACGAATACCTTTTGTAACGGCGGCCGGGACTATTTTTCCACTGGCCGGGGGCGTTTACCTGATCGCAGATGTAGTCAACAACAGGCAGTTGAATGCCAATGTGCTCCCTGTTACCGGGGCCTTTATCCTGAGTGGTATTTTGTTTCACTGGCTAAGTAATCCACACATAAAGATCAACCGAAACCACCGTCTGAAAGTCTTGCGAACGTATTAAGGCACTGAAACGTAAAGCAAAATTGGGGCAATGAAAAGGTTCATGTAATTGCCTCATTTCTCCTCAATTACCTCAGGCACCTGATTGCCTATACACTTAAGTTGGCGTAACGGTTGACGATACTGTATCTTTGCAGGAATGAACGCCGTTAAACTTACTCCCCCAACTGGCCCCGTTCGGGCTACCATTCCGCTGGCTTCGTCGAAAAGCGAAAGCAATCGTGCCCTCATTATTGATGCGCTGACCAACTTTCGCTGCGATCTGCGTAATTTATCGACCGCCCGCGATACGCAAACAATGATCCGTCTGTTAAAATCAGACGATGCTGTTGCCGATGTACTCGATGCCGGTACGACGATGCGTTTTCTGACGGCGTATTTCGCCGTAACGGGCCAGAAAAAAACCATGACCGGTACTCCCCGTATGTGTGAGCGACCCATTGGGATTTTGGTGGATGCGTTGCGGACGCTGGGAGCAGACATTACGTATCTGAAAAATGACGGATACCCACCTTTGCAGATCAATGGATTTACGCCTTCGGCTGAAGCGAAAGTAAGTATCCGGGGTGATGTCAGTAGCCAGTACATTTCGGCATTGCTGATGATTGCTCCTACATTACCAAACGGTCTGACGCTCGAATTAACGGGGGCTATTGGCTCACGGCCTTATATTGAAATGACCCTGGAGCAAATGGTGTATTTTGGTGCTGACGTTGAAACCGATTGGGATAAAAAAACCATTACGGTCAGGCCAAGCCCCTACACCCCAAAATCCTACACCATTGAATCGGACTGGTCGGGTGCCAGCTACTGGTACAGCGTTGAAGCGCTCGCTCTCGACGAAACCGCTGAACTTGAATTGATAGGGCTGAAAGCAAAATCATTACAGGGCGACAGCGCCATTGTCGATATTATGCGGTCATTAGGCGTCGAAAGCACATTTACCGAAACAGGCGTTCAATTGACCAGACAACCAGCCGAAACAACACTTGCCTGGGACTTCACTCATTGCCCCGATCTGGCCCAGACCGTTGCTGTCTGTGCCGCCATGAACGGTGTTGTGCTGACGCTGACCGGTGTTGAAAGTCTCAAGATTAAAGAAACAGACCGCATAGCTGCCTTGCAGGCGGAATTACAAAAAATCGGAGCCGAACTGGTTGAAATTGAGCCTAATCATCGGTATGAGGTTAGGCGATCGGGTTCTGTTTATCAATCACCAGCCACCATCGAAACCTATGATGACCATCGTATGGCCATGGCTTTCGCACCAGTGGCCATGCAGCAGGAGGTCGTGATTGAAGAACCGGGCGTAGTAGCCAAATCATACCCTAGTTTCTGGGACGATATGGCCCGGATTGTATCGGTACAGGAAATACAGGCAGGCACTAAAGTTGCCGGATAATTCCAAACTTAGGTTCACCGTAGTTGGTTTATGTGGCATCATTTAGGATAAACTGACTACTGAAAGCGGCACAACAATAACCACAAACCAACCATGACGCGTCGGGAGCAATTTGAACAGCAGGGCTACCTGATTGTTCGTAATGTATTTACAACCGAAGAAGTTACCAAACTACGACAGGCCGCTTACGACCATCGTGACCAGCAGCAAAAAAAAGGACTGGTTGCCCAGGTCAAACAAGCTTCGTCGATAAAGGGCGACCTGCTTAGCAAAGACGGTCTGGGGTGGGTTCTGTACGACCCACGAATTGTGACAATTGCCACAGAATTACTGGGCGATACCCCCGTTTACTTTTCCGACAGCACCTACCAGATCGGAACCGGAACCCGAGGATTCCACCGCGATAATATTGATCGCCATCAATTTGGTCAGGGGGCCGATTGGGAAGGTACGTATCCGCTCATTCGTTTTGGCATTTATTTGCAGGACCATGATACGTATAGTGGTGGTATCCGGTTTAAAACAGGCAGCCACCAGGCGGCTGACGGAGCCGATGTCTTTGCCGACACCCGCGCTGGCGATATTGTCGTCTGGAATATGCGGACACTGCACAGCGGCAACGCCCGACGAATGAAATTATTCAACAATTTACCATTACATGTTGGCCTGGAAAATCGCCTGCCGGATTTTTTGTTTCGTGAACAGCAGGGAGAGCGTATATCGCTTTTTTTCAGCTATGGTTTGGCCGGTAAACACCTCGATCGTTACCTGGAACAACACCTATTGAAACGGGCCGACATGCAGGATAATATCCGGCTATCTGACTATACGCCGGAGACGCTGGCGAACGCCAAACAGAATAAGATTGATGTCCTGGAGGTTAAAAAGTTATTATAAATACTTAGCAAAAAATTAACATAAGTTCGCCTGATTAAAAACCTGGTTTTGCCCTATTTTTATTGACTTTACCTTCATTATCAGTCAGATAAAAAAAATAGTTTGGCTCTGGTAAGTCTAATAATTTTATAACTTAGCCGACGGCATTGGGGCATATACGAATTTTCAACTTACAATTTGCTACGTTAAGTAATTTTTAAGTCATAAATAGCGTTAAATAAAAAATAACTCACCAACTTTGTGGTGTGAATTGACATTAGTCTTTTGGGAATTTTAACGTTTCCCGGACTAACAAAGAAATTGCTAATTTTAGCATAACGATCCTTTACAAAGGGAAGGTTGAACATCAAGATTCAACGGCCGCCCGGTCGTTGGTCTTGAAATGGTGTGGATAGAAGCGGAAAGCCGCCCCGATTTTCGGGACGGCTTTTTTGTTTTTAATCGGACTGACCAAAAACCGATTTAACTTGCTGAATAATTTAGTCTAGAAGTAGATTTATATACATCAAACCTCTTACCAGAAAAAATTGGCAATGACAGAAACATCATTCGCGACTCGTTTTGTAGATGACCAGTCTATTCCTTGGGAATCGGTTGCCGAGGGCGTCAAACGTAAAATCATGACTTATGATACCAACCTGATGATGGTGAAGGTTGCCTTTGAAACGGGTGGGATCGGCACGCTTCATGAGCATAGACATACCCAGATAAGCTACGTTGAAAGTGGTGCTTTTGACATTACCATTGCTGATGAAACAAAAACTCTCCGTACCGGCGATGCCTATTATATTCCGCCGAATATCCGGCACGGGGCCGTCTGTGTAGAAGCAGGTGTTCTGGTCGACGTCTTTACTCCCATGAGAGAGGACTTTGTCTAGTAAATATATATTTTAGAACGTGTAATGAGACCCGTTCGAGTATTCAATCAATTTTTTATAACAAATCATGCAACGCCCTCTTTGTTGTCTGCTCCTGTGCTTACTGTTTTACGCGGTTAGTGTATCGGCTCAGAAACCTGAATTACCTTATACAACAATTAATTTCCAGAATCTGAACGACTTTAAACCAACTGGCAGCAACTGGAAACTCGCCGGTGACGTTTTCTATGACCTCAATAAGAGCGGAGGTGGAAGCGTCAAATCAGGAACGGGTATACTGGTCAATGATCTTTCCGGAAAAAGCAAAGATCATCTGTTTACCAAAATGGAACACGGTGATATTGAACTGGAGCTGGATTTCATGATGGAGAAAGGTTCCAACTCAGGCATCTACCTACAAGGTCGGTACGAAATTCAGCTGTTCGATAGCTGGGGGGTAAAAGTGCCGACGCCGGCCGATTGTGGTTCCATTTACGAACGCTGGGACGAAAGCCGACCCGAAGGCCGCAAAGGCTATGAAGGCCACCCGCCCGCTCAGAATGTCAGCAAAGCACCGGGTTTGTGGCAGCATTATAAAATTGTGTTTCGGGCACCGCGTTTCAACGAAAAAGGCGAAAAAATTGCCAATGCCCGTTTTGTTAAAGTGATACAGAATGGGGTAACCATCCACGAAAATATTGAAGTAACCGGACCAACCCGATCGGCGGCTTTTCAGGATGAAAAACCCATGGGCCCGCTCATGCTCCAGGGCGATCATGGTCCGGTAGCCATTCGTACTATCAAATACAAAGCCTATGCCATTGAGCCCGTGGCGCTAACTAAATTACAGCTGAGCGCTTATGACGGTAAATTCAAATCCGTTGATGAACTGGCTTCGCTTACACCGAAACGGGAAATGCCGATCGATGTACTGGCTCATCTGGCACCCGGCAGTAAGGATAACTTTGCGGGAAAAATTACGGGCACCATCCATATTCCCCGCTCGGGCGAATACCTGCTCAACCTGAACCTGCGCTGGATTCCGGCTGAGGTTAACCCGAACGTTCGGAATGGAGCCGGCGAATTGAAAATCGCGGGTAAAAAACTCCTTACGATCAATACTGAAGATGGTGGTACGGCATCGACAAAGGTAAATCTGGAGGCAGGTGATTATCCGCTTGAACTATCCTACTACAAAAATTTTGGCTTGTGGTATGCCCGAAGTAATGATATTCTCTTATCCGTTGAAGGACCTGGATTTCAATATACAACCCTGAATCAAATTATCCGGGCCGAAGATCCGGTTAGCGAAATTTCACTGCTGGCCAAAAGCGAGCCCGTTATGCAGCGGGGCTTCGTCAACCACCACGGCCTGAAACATACTCATACCATATCGGTTGGTGAGCCAGGTGATGCCAACTACACGGTCGACCTTGCGAAAGGGGAATTTCTGCAAATCTGGCGGGGCGATTTCCTGGAAACAACACCGATGTGGCACGGCCGGGGCGAAACACAGCTTTCGGTTCCTTTGGGCAGCGTAATCGAACTTTCGGGTAAGCCTTCGCTTGCCTGGCTGGCAGATAAAAATGCAGCCTGGCCCGATTCCAGTGCTACGTATACGAACCTGGGCTACGACATCGACAAATCAGGGCGTCCTGTTTTCAAATACACGCTGGGCACAGCAAACGTACGGGAATCATTTGCGTCAACCGATGAAGGCCGAAAGTTATCGCACTCATTTACAGTAACTCCCGGAACGACCGTTACCGGGCAGGGAATCTGGTGCCGAATTGCATCAGGAAGCGATATTACCGAGTTGCCTAACGGTATGTATGCGATTAATGACAAGCAGTATTTTATTGAGCTACCAGGGAAAGAAAAACCGGTTATTCGCACTACTGCCGCAAATACCAAAGAGCTATTGATGCCGATAAACGCAACGAATAATACGGGCACGGTCACCTATTCAATTGTCTGGTAAGCGCTCAACTTCCCGAAAAACAAGATGAAAGCATATACTCATAATCTCAATACACGGGCTCTAACGGCATTGGTTGTGGCCAGTGTGGCCTGTTTAAGCCCTTTATCGAGCAGGGCGCAGATCCAGTCCAAAACTGGCCAGCCAGTCAGTTCAAGCAGTAAGCAACCGGCTCCGGTTGCCAAAGGGCTGGCGAAAGTCGAAGCTGATCCGGAAAAAGAGGATGATTTTTATAAACTGATTTCCCTACCCGTTCCGGAAGATATTATTCTGGAAGTGGGTGGCATGGCCACATTGCCCGACGGAAGCCTGGCCATTTGTACCCGGCGGGGCGAAGTCTGGATCGTATCAAATCCATACATAAGCGGAACCGAACGGCCAACCTACAAGCGGTTTGCCTCTGGGCTGCATGAGCCCCTGGGACTTGCCTACAAAGATGGAGATATCTACGTAACCCAACGGAGCGAACTTACCCGTCTGCGTGATACAGACGGCGACGGACGGGCTGATTCGTACGATAAAATTTTCTCCTGGCCATTATCCGGTAACTATCATGAATATTCGTATGGACCAACATTCCTGCCAAATGGAAACATGCTGGTTACGCTAAACGTCGGCTGGAGCAATAGTCTGGGGCATGGCGTTAGTCTGGTTCCCTGGCGTGGCTGGACGCTGGAAATTACGCCGGATGGCAAAATGATGCCTTTCGCTGCCGGTATGCGCTCTCCGGCTGGTTACGGCATGAATGCTGCAGGGGATTTCTTCTACACCGAAAACCAGGGCGACTGGGTTGGCTCGGGCCGTATTTCGCAGGTAGAAAAAGGCGATTTCCTGGGCAATGCCGAAAGCCTACGCTGGACAGGTTTGCCGGGCTCTCCGCTAACGCTGAAGAAAGATGAAGTGCCTAACACGGGCGAACCATTGTATGATGTGGCCAAACGCCTGCCAGCCCTGAAGGCTCCGGCAGTATGGTTACCGCATGGTATTCTGGGCATATCGACATCAGGTTTCATGAGCGACAATACGAACGGGAAATTTGGTCCTTTTGCTAATCAGGTATTCGTTGGCGATCAGGGACAAAGTATCCTGTCACGGGTTGATTTCGAGAAAGTTAAAGGCGAATACCAGGGTGTTGTTTTTCCGTTCCGCGAAGGTTTCTCATCGGGCGTCCTGCGTATGGCGTGGGGACACGATGCCTCTATGTTTGTGGGTATGACCAGCCGGGGCTGGTCTTCGACCGGTAAAGAGCTTTATAGCCTGCAACGCGTTGTCTGGACGGGTAGAACCCCTTTCGAAATGAAGACCATTCATGCAATGCCCGACGGTTTTGAGATCGAGTTCACCGCCCCTGTCGATCCTGAGCTTGCGGCCAATCCTGAGTCTTATAAAGTTACAGGCTTCAATTATAAGTATCATGCTACCTATGGTAGTCCGGTCATTAACCGGGGTGGTTGCCCAATTCGGGGTATTGTCGTATCAAAAGATGGACTAAAAGCACGGCTGGTGGTCGATAGTCTCCGATTAGGCTATATTCACGAGATTACAACACCGGGTGTTCGTTCGGCAACCGGCCGGGCCTTGCTGCATAATGTCGGCTATTATACCCTCAACAACATACCGGACGGCGAAAAGCTGGTAATTGCAGCCGCTGCACCAAAGCATGATCATTCCGATATGGCCATGGCTTCCACCTCATCGGCACCACCGGTCAGCACAAAGTCGACTAGCCCGAAAGGAAAACCCATGACCAAAGCGGGTGCCGCTAAAACGGCTGTCAGCAGTGCAGCCAAGCGGGTAACAGAAATGCCGGCATCATGGGGAGAGCCCGATTATACGATCACGATCGGTACTAAACCAGGGCTTAAGTTTGCTCCTGAGCAGTTTCAGGTAAAGGCAGGTAGTAAGGTTCGCGTTGTCTTCAACAATGAAGATGACATGCTCCATAACTTCGTGGTAGTAACACCCGGCACAGCAGTTCAGGTTGGCGAACTGGCTATGAAATTAGGCCTTGAAGGGCAGGAGAAAAATTACATTCCGCAGTCTGACAAGGTTTTACATCATACCAATCTGCTTCAGCCCAATACAAACGAGACGATTTACTTTATCGCTCCCGATAAACCCGGCGACTATACGTACGAGTGCTCAGTACCAGGGCACTTTTATGTCATGCAGGGTAAGATGAAAGTTGTCAAATAAAGTACCTGTAAAAAAGATGTAGCGTAGGCAGCAATCTGCCTGGTCGTAGATCAAGTTGTAAAGAAAAAGCGTTTCGCTACAGCTTCCCCTACGGTCAGGCAGATTGCCATCTACGCTACACTTATGAAAGCCAAAATCTCAACCTGAACCCGTTATGACCATTCCTGCAAAGCTATCCACTTACTTTACCCTTCTGCTACTTATTGCATGTAGTTTACCGGTTCAGGGTCAAACGTTATCAGAAGCTATTCGGCTCAACCAGCTTGGTTATTACCCCAATGCAGCAAAAATTGCGGTTGTAGTCGGAGAAGCAAAGGGAGCCTTTCAGCTGGTTTCGGCAGATTTAAAAACGGTTGTCTTTTCAGGAAAACTGAGCGATACCCGGCAGAACGCAATTTCAGGAAAAACAACCCGCACGGCTGATTTTTCTACGTTTACCAAAACCGGCACTTACGTTGTCCTGATTCCGGGTACAGGTCACTCCTTCCCGTTCGAGATTCGGCCCAGTGTGCACAGGAATCTGGCAATTGGGGCGCTCAAAGGATTCTACTACCAGCGCGTATCGACTGACCTACCCGCCAAATTTGCCGGAAAATGGGCACGGCCAGCTGGCCATCCCGATAATCGCGTACTCATTCATCCATCTGCGGCTTCGAAAGATCGACCAGCCGGTACGGTTATAGGATCGCCCAGAGGCTGGTACGACGCGGGCGATTACAACAAGTACATTGTCAATTCGGGCATAACGATGGGCACACTTCTGTCGCTGTACGAAGATTTTCCGGCCTATATGAACGCCTTAAAAACCGATATTCCGGAAAGCACGAATAAAATTCCTGATCTGCTCGATGAGGTGCTCTGGAATCTGCGGTGGATGCTAACCATGCAGGACCCAACTGACGGTGGTGTGTATCATAAACTGACGAATCCTCGTTTCGACGGAATGATTATGCCCGACAAGGCCGTTAATGATCGCTATGTTGTCCAGAAAAGCATTACGGCTACTCTCGATTTTGCGGCTGTGATGGCTCAGGCCGGGCGCGTCTACAAAGCTTATAACCGTGAATTACCCGGTCTGGCCGATTCCTGTGTATCAGCAGCCACGAAAGCCTGGAATTGGGCGAAAGCGAATCCAACAGTTGTGTACAATCAGGCCGACATGAATGCAAAATTCGATCCTGACGTCGTAACCGGAAGCTACGAAGACCGCAATGCCAGCGATGAGTGGATATGGGCTGCCGCTGAACTCTACGCAACCACCAAAGACGAATCTTATTATAAAGCGGTCAATCTGTTTCCCGATACAAAAACGCCGTTACCAGCATGGCCGCAGGTTCGTACCCTGGCCTATTATACACTGGCCCGATTCGGCAACGACCTCACTCCCCTTGGCAAAAAAGATGTACTCTTAGTGAAACAACACCTGACAACGATGGCCGATTCGTTACTTATGGGTGCCGACAAACAGGCTTTCCAAACGGTTATGGGGAAGTCGGCCAAGGATTTCATCTGGGGTAGTAGCGCCGAAGCAGCTAATCAGGGAATTGCCTTGCTCCAGGCCTACCGATTAACCAATTCGCCCAATCGAAGCCAGTATTTACAGTATGCACTCGGAAACCTGGACTACTTACTTGGCCGGAATGCCGTGGGTTACTCCTTTGTAACGGGCTTCGGCGATAAAACACCCATGCATCCACATCACCGGCCGTCAATCGCCGACGGGGTAGCAGAGCCGGTTCCGGGTTTATTATCAGGAGGTATCAACGCAAATGCCGCACGACAGGACAAATGTGCGGGCTACATCAGCACTGTAGCTGATGAAGTCTACATTGATGCTGATTGTTCGTATGCCTCCAACGAAATTGCCATCAACTGGAACGCACCACTGGTTTATCTGGCTTTCGCGCTGGAAGCATTACAGAACGATCTGAAATTAAATAAATAAACCAGACAAGCCACTTTGTAGGCATTATTGCCAAATCACGGAATGATCGATACTCGAAATCGTTGCTCTGCCGGTCAAAGCCATAGCCAGTTCAAGTTCGGTTCGGAGTATAGTCAGCACTTTCGATACGCCTGCTGCTCCACCACAGGCCAGACCAAAACAAATGGGCTTCCCTACCAATACTGCATTCGCACCCAGCGCAATGGCTTTCAACACATCCGTCCCCCGTCGGATGCCACCGTCCATTAAGATCGGGACTCGCTTGTTTACGGTTTCGGCAATACGGGGAAGTGCTTCAATTGTAGCGGGCACCGTGTCTAGATTCCGTCCGCCGTGGTTGGACACAATAATGCCCGAAACGCCCGACTGAACTGCTATGTCGGCGTCGTCAGGATTCAAAATACCTTTGAGCAGAAGGGGAATTTTTACAAATGATTGTAACCACTCGATGTCTTTCCAGGTCAGGGATTTTGTCAGCGCAAAGGCGTCAGCCATATGGGGTGTTCTCACACCTTCCGGCATTGCAAATTCAACCCGTTGCTGACGGTTGCGGACACCAGCAACGGGTGTATCAACTGTAACGCAAAGCGCCCGGCAACCCTGTGCTTCAGCTTCCTGAATGAGTGCCCTGGTAAGTTCCCTGTCGTCTCTCACGTAGAGTTGAAACCACAAAGGTTGTGTTGCTACGCGGGCTATTTCGCTAAGGGGTGTGGTGGTAAATGAACTAACGACATAAATAGCCGAAGCATCGCCAGCACCCTGAGCGGTGGCCAGTTCGCCTTCCGGGTGCATGATTTTATGGTAAGCGGTGGGGGCAATCAGAATCGGATAGGGCAAGTCGAGCCCCAACAGCGAAATGCGGGTATCGATTTCGCCGACATCCACAAGCACTCTTGTGTTTAGTTTTATGGCATCCAGCGCCTGACGGTTCCATCGGAGTGAAAATTCGTCAGCGGCTCCGCTGGCTACGTATTCGTAGGCCATTTTGGTCATGTTGCCAACTGCCAACCGCTCAACATCAAACAGGTTAATTATTTCTGATAAATCAATGGGGTCATTTTGCGGACTCATGGGGACTTTGGCAGATTGGTGTTGACGCGTTTCAAGATTTATAGTCAAGGCCATAAAGAGTTTAACCCTGGCCATTCTACCCCATTGCCAATGTATCCCTCCTGGTAAAGTCTTTCAAGAGTGAGCTCACTCTCCGGAATGACTTCCATTAATATAGCTTACGCCTACGCCCGGCTTTATTTCCTGTCGGACAGTTCGGCAGAGTGTTTACTTATATCAACTCCCGAACGGATCGTAAATAAGCGGTATATCAGCCTAAAGCTCATCAGGACTTTGTTCGACGAACGTTGGCATTATCTTTAAGGCTGGTCTAAAGCGCGCTATTACAATTACTTATTTAATGAATTGATAAAAGAAATCAATTCAGGTATGTCCAGAATAAAATCAATGGGAACATTAAAAATGGCCTGCTGAGGCATAAAGGCAGACTGTGCTGTTTCGGGTTTCTGAGCAATCGTGATCCCACCTGCTTTTTTGATGGCCATAAGGCCATTGGTGCCATCGGAATTGGCCCCCGACAATAAAATGCCAACCAAAGAATCACCGTATACATCGGCAGCCGACTCAAACGTTACATCCAGCGAAGGTCGACTGTAGTTTACTTTTTCTGAATCATCCAGCGAAAACGTCAGATTTTTTTCGATTAAGAGATGATAGTCTGCAGGTGCCACATAAATAATATCCGGCCTAAGCGTGTCTTTATCTTCTATCTCCCGAACAGGAATAGTTGTTCTACCTGCCAGTAAATCCTCTAAGGTAGAATCACCGGAATTTTTGCGATGCAATACAATTATTGCCGTAAATGATACAATAGGTTGTAAGGCTGGCAATAGCTTTAATAAAACATCAAGGCTACCGGCAGAACCGCCAATGACAACAGCTTTAACAGGATTATTTAACCTATTTTCCGCCATATTTTTTCCTTACCTAATTGCTTATATTTTAATTTAACCATCGAAAATTTTAGTGTTTCCTTTGAGCCTAGCGCCAGATAGCCAAGCTGGGCTAAACTCTCATCAAACAAATCAAATACACGATCCTGCAAAGGCTTATCAAAATAGATTAATACGTTTCGGCAAAGGATTAAATCAAATTCATTGAATGATCGATCAGAGACTAAATTATGGATTGAGAAAATCATTTTTTCTGATAATTTCTCATCAAATTTCACCTGACCATATTGGGCCGTATAGTAAGCTGAGAAATCATTTATCCCACCAGATTCTATATAATTTTCTGAATACTGTTTCATGTGAGCCAGCGGGAAAATGCCATTTCTTGCTTTTTCGAGTGCCGCCGGATTTAAATCAGTAGCATAGATCAATGATTTATGCAGAAGCTTAGCTTCTTTTAGCAAAATAGCCATTGAAAAAACTTCTTCGCCTGTCGAACAGCCTGCATGCCATATGCGAATAAATGGTTTGGCAGCCAATGTAGTTAATACTTCTGCTCTAAGGCATTTATAGAACAGAGGATCGCGAAACATCTCGGTAACAGTCACGGTAATTTCTTCCACAAACCGTTTCAGATA
Organism: Spirosoma endbachense; assembly: GCF_010233585.1. Lineage (NCBI taxonomy): Bacteria > Pseudomonadati > Bacteroidota > Cytophagia > Cytophagales > Cytophagaceae > Spirosoma > Spirosoma endbachense. The sequence continues at coordinate 5,125,717 of NZ_CP045997.1, read as the reverse complement.
ATCCGCATCGGATCGCACACGATGTCTGAACTCGGCAAAGCTTGGAAATTTATCCAGCGTACAAAGCCGGATTATTCGTCTCTTCAGCGATGCTCTGGAATAATTGGAAAAGTCATATCCATATAATTCATACAGATCATTCACTAATATGTCAACTTCGGCCTCTTCTATCATTACGTAATCCAATTAAACACGTAGTAATAGTTGCAATAATCTATCCACATCGACAGGCTTAGCGATGTAATCGGTTGCTCCGGCCTGTAAACACTTCTCCCGATCACCCACCATTGCCTGCGCAGTAACCGCAATGATGGGCGTATGACGTCGCTTTTCAATATTTTTAATGCGGGGAATTGCTTCGTAGCCATCCATTTCGGGCATCATCATATCGATCAGAATGACATCTAAAGTTTCATCAGTCTTTAATAAATCGAGCGCTTCCTGCGCGCTATTGCAGGCTATGCAATCAAATGATTTTGCTTTTAGTGTAGCAGTCAATGCAAAAATATTTCTTGCATCATCATCAATGATTAATACACGTTTTTTAACCATTTTCTCTTGTTTGATCAGGGCTCCAGACCAGCTAAAGCGTAAGAATTACAGGTAGTATACTCAATTAAGACCGCTCATAAAGCCAGACGCGTAATAAAGACATCAATTGATCGATATCAACTGGTTTCGTAATATAATCTGATGCGCCAGCCTGAATGCATCGCTCCCGATCACCAGTCATTGCTTTGGCCGTTACCGCAATTATAGGCAGCGATTTCCATTGATAATGCTCACGTATTTTTTTAGCTGTTTCATAGCCATCCATTTGCGGCATCATCATATCCAGCAAGACTAAATTTATAGTTGGATTTTCCTGTAATTTCAGGAGTGCTTCTTTCCCATCAAGCGCTGTAATGACGTTCATCTTATAATTTTCCAGCGCCTTCGATAGTGAGAATATATTTCGGACATCATCATCAGCAATCAGTACCGTTTTATTCGTCAATATCTGACTTAAAGCACCCAGTTTCTTTTTATTCGTTTGCGTGCCTGATGATTTTTTATTTTCATCGACCAGATGCAGAAAAAGTGAAACTTCGTCTAGCATACGCTGGTATGAATGAGCCGTTTTTACGATAATAGAATCTGCATATTTTTTAATTTTTAATTCTTCAGCCATTGATAAACTTTTCCCGGTGAAGATGATAATTGGCAGATTTTCAAGACCTGGGTTCTTCTTGACTTCTTCGAGGGTATCGTATGACTTTTTATCCGGAATTCCCATATCCAGAATAACACATTCTATTTCTTCCCGCTTTAAGGCTTCTACTCCTTCGCTTATATTGCTTTTCAGCTCGGAATTAATGTTAAATGTTTCCAGAAAATACGCCAATGCTTTGGCATGCTTCGGATTATCTTCAATAATCAGCACTTTTTTAGCCGTGCGGTTCAAAACATACTCAATTTTTTTAAAGACCTCCTGCATTTGTTCGAAGGCCACTGGCTTATCAACAAAATCAATAGCACCTTTCAACAGGCTCTCTTTCTTCAGCTTGTGCGACGACATAATGTGCACCGGAATATGTCGGGTTTGCGGATCAGCTTTTAAAGCGTCCATAACCTGCCAGCCACTCATGATCGGCAACTGAATGTCGAGCAGAATACCCAGTGGTTTGTAGATACTGGCCAGCCTTAGCCCTTCGTCGCCCCGCACTGCCACGATGACTTTATACCCTTTCTTACGCGAGTAGTCCAGTAATGATTTGGCGAAGTTGGTGTCGTCCTCAATAATCAGGATTGTTTTATCAGTAGCGGTAATCGCATTTCGGTCGTCAGGAATCGACTCAGGAATGACCGTACTGATAAATTTATTAACCGCTTCAGGTTCTTCTGCCTCTATTGCCGGAATTGGAGCTGGTTCCGGGCTTCTGCTTACATAGGTGGGTTCGGTTGATACGGCGCCGTGTACGTTTGCTAGTGGCAATTGCACCGTAAAGGTACTTCCCTCATTCACCTTACTGGTCAGCGTAATTTCGCCCCCCAATAGTTTCGCCAGTTCACGACTGATAGACAGGCCGAGACCTGTTCCGCCATATTTCCGTTTAGTTGACCCGTCGGCCTGCTGGAACGCTTCAAAAATCAGTTGCTGCTTTTCGGGCGGTATGCCAATCCCGGTGTCTTTAACTTCCAGCAGCAATGACGCATCGGTCAGTGGAGATCTTTTTATAGTAAGCGTAACGGACCCTTTTGAGGTAAATTTAAGGGCATTGGAGATCAGGTTTTTAAGTATTTGCCCGACCCGCATCTTGTCGGTTTCAATAACCGTTGGTACGTTCGGGGCTATGTCGACTTTAAATTCCAGCTGTTTTTCGTCGGCCAGCGGCCCGAATAAAGACTGGAGTTCATCGGTTATTTCCTGAACAGATACGTCGAGGTATTCGAGCTTCATCTGGCCAGCCTCAATTTTCGACAGATCCAGAATCTCATCGATTAATCCGAGCAAACCATTTCCCGAAGACTGAATAACTTTTGCGTAGTCAACCTGATCCAATGTCAGGTTTTCTTCATTGTTTTCTGACAATAATCGGCTCAGTAATAAGATTGAATTGAGTGGTGTACGCAATTCATGCGACATATTGGCCAGAAACTCCGACTTATACCGCGTGCTTATTTCCAGTTCTTCGGCCTTTCTCTGAATTTCTTCGTTTTTCTCCTCGAGCAACACACTTCTTTCTTCCAGTTCGGCATTGGTCTGTTGCAGTTCTTCCTGCTGCACCCGCAATTCTTCCTCAGAAGCCTGAAGTTTTTGTGCCTGAGCTTCCAGTTCGGCGTTGACGTTTTCAAGCTCATTGTGTTGAGCCTGAAGCTCTTCCGACTGAGCCTGCGTCTCTTCCAGAAAATTCTGAAGTTTAACGTAATCCAGCGCCGAATTTACGCCAATTGCCAACGCATCCAGATTTGACTCTAAAAAGCTTATTTCCAATGGGTCAGGCTTTCGTAAGAGTCCTATTTCAATCGCGCCGATGCATACATCGGCATATATTAAGGGAGCGATGATTACGGAAGCGGGCGACGTACTTCCTAACGAAGAATTTACGGTCAAATACGATTCGGGCAGATCATGAACAATCAGTGTCTTTTTACTTTTTATGGCCTGCCCGATCAGTCCTTCGCCCGATATAACAGTAGGCGGGGCATTATTGGCGGCATAACTACCTATCAATTTAAAGTTCGACGCATTGTCAATAATGTAAACCGTTCCTAGTGGTGCATTCAAATACTCGTTGATGGCCGTTATCAAATTGCCTGCCAGTTTTTGCAGATCCCGCTCACCACGTATCGCTTCGCTTACGGTCAGCGTTCCTGTTTGCAGCCAATTTTTAGCGTTCAAATCGCGGAATGTACTTTCGAGCGCGGCTGCCATTGTGTTGAGCGCATTACCGATCCTTCCCAGCTCATCATCCCGGATATCCTGGCTTCTCACCGAATAATTACCTTCCGCAATGTCGGTTGTGATGTCTTCCATCACATTGATACGCTCCGTTGTTTCTCTGTATTTTTCCTCGGCTTCTAACTGGTTCGCGATTCTGTCATCAAGGTCCTTTTTAATCCGTATGTAGGTGCTGATGGTGATCATTATAGAGATCGCAGCCGCTACCAACAACAGAAAAGGCGTGTAGGTAATGTAAACCTGCTGTTGCTGGATACGCGTTTCAAGTATTTTCGTTTCGTCGGTTTTCACCCGATTAACCAGTGCCCTGAGATCGTCCATAATCTTTTTACCCCGCACCATTTCGTCATTACGCGCTGAGGTATCTCTCATAAAGGCACTATAACGTCTCGCCAAGTCAATAACCCGCTGCATCTGAGTAAACTTTGCCTCATACAGGGACTTTATTCCTGAAAGCGTTTTTTGTTGAGTCGCATTATCGGTGGTCAGTTCATTCACTGTATTATAACTGGAACGCACTTTGTCGTAGGCTCCGTTATACGGCTGTAAAAATGTGGGATCACGTGTAATCAGATAGCCTCGTTGACCAGTTTCCGCATCTTTCGCGTATGAAATTATATTCTCGGCTTCAATCAAAACCTGATTGGTATGATTGACCAGCTGGGAGTTTGTAATTAGCTTTTGAATGCTATAATAGGCAGCAAAAAGGCTGACAACTAACAACACGATGGAGACCGAAAAAACAATCTGCAGTTGCCTTATGACAGAATTTGACGTCGAGAACCTGGGCATAATTACGGGTTAATAAACGCTTATTAGTTAACAATGGGCTCATTCACTTGATGAACAGGTAGAATAAGGATGAAACATGTTCCTTCGCCCACACGGCTTTTGGCCGAAATGAGCCCATTATGCTTATCGATATTCTTTTTAGCAATGGCCAGCCCAATACCAGTACCTTCGTAGCTGGTCCGGTTATTGAGCCGTTGAAAAATGATGAAGATCCGGTCCAGAAACTTTTCGTCGAATCCAATTCCATTGTCACATATTAGAAAGCGGCAAAAATTACCGCCGGGCGCCGGCTCACTATCGATTTGCTTGCTCTCGATGATTTCTGCACTAATTGTAATAATCGGGGCAACATCCTGTCGGGAAAACTTAAGCGCATTACTGATCAGGTTTTGAAAGACCTGCCTGATCCGGCCCGGAATGGTATCGATTATTGGTAATGTATCTATAGTGATAATTGCTTTCTGTTTGCTAATAGTATCCTCAAAATCGACCAGAACTTCATCAATCAACTTATTTAGATCGGTGGGCTTGAACACCGCAGGCATGGCCAATTGGGAATACGACAACAGGTCATCGATCAGACCCGATAAACGAGCCGACGATCTGATCGATCGGTCGAGATACGAAATGGCTTCCGGGTTTTCCTTCAGGTATTTCTCTTTGATGAGGTCATGAAGAAGCTGAATTTTACGAAGCGGTTCTTTTAAATCGTGCGATACGACCCAGGTAAATTGCTGAAGCTCATGGTTTGTGGTTTCTAGCTCGGAATTTTTCAGCAATAGCTCTCTTGTCCGGGTTGCAACCTGTTCTTCAAGCAGCTCTGCAGCTAGTTTTTGCGGATGTATATCCGTGAATGTTCCGACCCATCGCACGATTACATCCTGTTGCTTTATGGGTATGATTCGTAAAAGATGGTATCTATACGCTCCGGAAGCGATCTCCTTCAGACGCACTTCGCGCGTAAACTCAATTCCTTTTTCTAGATAGATCGGCCATTCGTTACTAATGTCTTCATCGTCGTGATGCGTTTGTGGAAAGTCAGTCTGGTTGGTCGAGTAGCTAAACCAATGCTCGTTCACATATTCGATTCGCCCATTAGTAGCGACCGTAAACGCCATCTGTGGCAGTGAAGCCAATACGAGCCGAAGCTCCTGTATTCGATCCGCCAGTTCTTCCTGGGCCTGCTTTCTTACATCAACTTCGTTTCGCAGTGAGTCCTGAACTGCTCTTAGCTCCTGTTGCTGTTCGTAGAGCCGATGCAGTGTTTTAACTTTTAAGACCAGAATATCAGGATCAACTGGTTTCGTTAAATAATCGACCCCGCCTGAGGTGTATCCTTTTGTAATAAATTTCTTTTCGGTATTGACCGCCGACAAAAAAATGATTGATGTGTCTTTTGACCGGCTGAACCCCGTTATGGCATTGGCTACTTCAAAGCCATCCATTCCGGGCATCTGTACGTCCAGGATAATAACGGAATAATTTGTTTTAAGAATCTTTTTTAGCGCTTCTTCGCCTGATTCTGCGGTATCGACTGAAAACTTATGAAGCTCTAAAATCTTTTTTAGCGGAAGAATATTCTCTGGCCTATCATCAACAATAAGAACCATACTCAGAATAACTGTTTATAACGTTGGCATCGAATCGCATAGCGATTGTTCTGGATGAGAACGCATTTATGAGGGCTTGCTATGAACTACTAAACTCTAAATGCAATACATTCAGAAATTGTTATGTGAAGATATAGCAGCCAGGTAGGTGCATCCAAATATATGGAGTTTACGACGTGCAAAAAGGGTTTTTAGTTTTTATACGGCCTTACCTAAAGTTCTTACTTATGCCATAAGCTGGGCAGGAGCCTGTAATACAACAAATGGCGCCAGGTTCCCCAGTCATGTGCTCCATCGCCCCCTACATAATAATCGTGTTTGATCTGGTGATTTTGCAGGGCTTCGTGCAGCGCAACCGCTCGCTTTCCTATGGTCGTTACTTCGCCAGTTCCCTGACCTACCAGGAGGTAGTCAACTTTTTGATTTGCTGCTGGATCGTTCAGAAAACCTGCACTGACAGTCTCTGTTTCCAGATCGCCTGCACTCAGAATACCGAACGAACTAAACAAATCCAGATTTTTAAGCCCCACTAGCTGCGTGTGCCGACCACCCATCGACAAACCAGCCAATGCCCGGCCTTTTCGATCAGCGCGTGTACTATATGTTTTATCGATGAAGGGCACAATCTGCTTTTTAAGCTCTTCCTCGATCAGCGGAAATGTTTGTTCAGTATGCTTCGGATCGCTTCGGTGCACTACCTGATTATTGGGCATCGCAATCAGCATCGGCACCATTTTACCCTCAGCAATCAGATTATCAGCAATAAAATTGGCCCGCCCGTCAATACTCCACGTCGATGCCAGTTCACCACTTCCGCCCATGAGATAAAGTACCGGGTATTTCTTTTTCGGGGTATAACCAGGTGGAGTGTACACGTAGATTTCGCGTTCGCCCTTAAGTACGTCAGAATGATAGATATGACGGCTAACCACTCCATGTGGCACAGGGCGTGCATCGTAATAAGCCGGGCCATCGCCATGAACGACCAGATTGCTGTAGCCGGGCTGGTCGGCAAAGCCCGTTAGGGTATTATTCGGATCAGGTACAGTTAGCCCGTCAATAATGAATTTATACACGTAAATATCGGGCTTAACCGGCCCAACGGTCAACGACCAGATTCCATCGGCTGCTTTCTGAAATGGGATAGGATCTTTAGCCCCCAGTGCCAGCAAAAGCGGCCCGCCGGTTAGCGAAACCTGCTTTGCATCAGGCACTTTTAACCGGAATGTCACTGTATGATCATCGCGCACGTCAGGCGAAATCAGATTAGCGCCAAACGGGACCAGATTCTGGGTATTCTTCTGAGGATTCCAGTCCAGATTAACATGCGCCTGTTGTGCTCTTACCCAATGACTTCCTGCTACCACAATTACAATAGCAAAATAGCAAGTCCGGCTTATTCTCATAGTTAGGTTATGTCTTTTAGTCCTTTTGTTCAGGAGTGTAGAGGTGTGCTACGGTTAACATGAGCAGAACCAGTAACTGTGGCACACCTCTTCAACCCTGAGCGAAAGAACTGGTTTTTGATCCCTTGATAATCTACAAAGTTTCGGCCTCACAACATCTCCTCTCCATCGGTTCAATTCACTGACTCACGCAATTAAACAGCGATGTATCACCTCTCTTTCCGGCGAGTTATACTGCTTTAGTAGACCATGTGTTTAATTCAGCTTTGACTATTCAATCTTTATCCTTGATAGACAAGGCATTTACTGCCAACTTGTCAGGAGGCTGGAATTTCTTTCGTGTTTTGCGACCAACCTATGAGAGTAAGTAACAAAATAGACAGGATTCTCTTGCTCAAACGCTAACCTTTTCAGTAAATCACTATTTTTTCTTCTGATAGTTCAACCTGATTCCGTTTTTTACGTTTTTTACATAAAGACTATCGCCAATTATGATCCAGACGAAACTTATTCCCCGCACTACCGAAGCTTTTGAGCCACCGATGCTTATAAAAAACCTATTGGCAGAGTCGCTTAAGTATGAACCGCATCGTGAAATCGTTTACCGGGATTTATTCCGAATGAACTATGTCGAGTTTAACCGGCGTGTTCGGCGGCTGGCTAATGTACTGACGGGTCTTGGCGTTAAACCGGGCGATACAGTTGCGGTGTTCGACTGGGATAGTCACCGGTATCTGGAGTGCTTTTTTGGCGTGACAAGTATAGGCGCTATTCTACATACGGTCAACGTGCGGCTCTCACCTGCTCAAATTCTGTATACGATGAACCACGCGCAGGATAAGGTCGTGCTGATGCATGAAGATTTCCTGCCCATTCTAAATGCGGTAAAAGATCAGCTAACAACCGTCGAGACGTTTGTTTTAATAAGCGATAAAGTTTACACGGACCTTAATGCGATTGGGCAGGTTCCAACTGGGTTTTCAGGTGAATACGAAGCATTACTCCGAGACGTATCTGATCATTATGATTTCCCGGATTTTGACGAAAACACCTGGGCAACAACATTTTATACGACCGGTACAACCGGTAATCCGAAAGGAGTTTACTTCTCCCATCGGCAGTTGTTCTTGCACACAATGGGCCTGCTTACGTATCTGATTGGCTATGAAGCACTGCCATTTAAATCGCGCACGGATGTATATATGCCCATTACGCCCATGTTTCATGTGCATGCCTGGGGATTTCCGTTTCTGGCCACACTTATGGCAGCGAAACAGGTATATCCGGGTAAGTATGAACCCGCTATGCTCTGCAAATTGATTGTTACAGAAGGCGTTACACTTTCCCACTGTGTTCCAACCATTCTAAATATGATTGTCAACAGTCCGCTTGCACAACAGTATCATGATAACTTTAGCCGCTGGAGCGTACTGATCGGTGGTTCGGCATTAACAAAAGGGCTGGCCAGAGCCGCTTTGAATTTAGGCATTAATGTGACGGCAGGCTATGGCATGTCCGAAACTGCTCCTATCCTATCCGTAGTTTACTTAAACGATAGCGAACGGACCTTGCCAGTAGAGGAGCAAGTCGAGTTTCGCACACGTGCGGGTCGAATTGCACCATTCGTAGAAGCACGGTTAGTAGACGAAGACGGTCAGTTTTTGCCCCATGATGGCGAAACGCTAGGCGAAATTGTTGTACGAACACCCTGGGCAACGCAAGGTTACTACAACGATCCCGAACGGGGTGCTGAGTTATGGCGTGGTGGCTGGCTTCATACCGGCGACGTAGCCAGCATAACACCCGATCACTGGATTATGGTAGCCGACCGAACCAAAGATGTGATCAAAACGGGCGGTGAATGGGTATCATCGCTCGATATGGAAGATGCTTTATCGCAGGTAGAGGGCGTAGCTGAATCGGCCGTAATTGGCTTGCCCGACGACCGCTGGGGCGAACGACCTCATGCGCTCATCGTGCAGAAACCCGGCTATAATCTGACTACAGAAGGGATCAAAGCAGGCTTGCAGTCCAGAATAGATCGTGGTGAATTGCATAAATGGTATATGCCCGACCGAATACTATTCGTGCCCGAAATTCCTAAAACGAGTGTAGGCAAGATTGATAAGAAGCGTATCCGATCAGAAATGAAAGAGCAGATACTTTCCTAACGAGCCGTTTGTGTTTTGGAAGTACCTTGCGGCTCATTTGCATCCGCAAGTTCACCAATTGTCTACAGCCGCCAGTGCGGCTCAATCTGCAACATGACCCGAATCGGCCTGCTTTCTGATACGCATAGTTTCCTTGATCCGCAAATTTTCACCCATTTCGACAAGTGTGATGAAATCTGGCATGCAGGCGACGTTGGTGCGCCGTCGGTTACCGATCAGTTACGATCATTCAGGCCGTTACGCGTTGTGTGTGGCAATATCGATCAGGAATCGAGTGATTTGCCCTTAAATCTTCGTTTTAATCTGGAAGAATTAGCTGTCTGGATGACGCATATTGGGGGCACTCCGCCCAGATATAACCCCATTGTTCGGCCCAATTTGCAGCTTGACCCGCCAGATATCTTTATATGTGGCCACTCTCACATTCTCAAAGTTGTTCGCGATCCAGTTATGAACAGGATTCTGTTTATCAATCCCGGTGCGGCTGGTAAAACAGGATTCCATCAGATGCGAACAGCAATCCGATTTACGCTCGACGCTGGCCGGATTTTGGATATGCAGGTGATCGAACTTGGTAAAAAATAGATGAGTTCTGAATACACAAAAAAGGCATTTACCAACTGGTAAATGCCTTTTTTGTGTATTCAGAACTCGTTTGCTTACAACGGAAGCGATTCGGGCTCCGTTTCGGCAGGCTTAGCTTCTTTACCGATTTCTTCTTTCAGTGCTTCGGCTATGCCTTTATTTTTATAAGCCTGGTAAACCGTTTCACGCTCAAATGGACGCTTGCCAATCAAACGCACCAGATCGTTCTGGTACAGAATTTCTTTCTCAAGCAATTCCTTAGCAATGATTTCCAGAGCCTCACGATGTTCAGCTAAAAGGTCTTTCGTACGGGTATAGGCGATATCGACAATCTTCCGGACTTCTTCATCAATATGCTTGGCGGTTTCTTCCGAGTAAGGCTTATTGAAGGAGTAATCCGACTGTTTCGAATCGTAGAACGATACATTACCGATTTTGTCGTTCATACCATACATCGTCACCATGCTGTAAGCAAGCTTCGTTATACGCTCCAGATCGCTCAGAGCACCCGTCGAAACTTTACCAAAGATGAGGTCCTCGGCAGCCCGGCCACCCAACGCCATGCACATTTCGTCCATAAGCTGTTCGGTACGGTAGAGATACTGTTCGCGCGGCAGGTATTGCGCGTAACCGAGTGCCGCGACACCACGGGGCACAATCGTTACTTTTACGAGCGGATCGGCGTGTTCGAGGAACCAGCCAGCTACAGCGTGACCGGCTTCGTGATAAGCGACAATTTCTTTCTCTTCGGGAGAAATGATCTTGTTTTTCTTCTCCAGACCACCAATGACACGATCCATCGCATCCTGGAAGTCTTTCATATCAACGGCCTCTTTATCACTACGAGCTGCAATCAGAGCGGCTTCGTTACAAACGTTGGCAATTTCAGCCCCGGCGAAGCCTGGTGTTTGCGCAGCGAGTTCCTTGGGATCAACATCAGCGGCCAGTTTAATTGGCTTTAAATGCACCCGGAAGATAGCCTCACGACCTACGATATCGGGTTTATCGATACTGATCTGACGGTCGAAACGACCCGGACGCTGCAAGGCAGAGTCAAGTACGTCAGGACGGTTGGTAGCGGCAAGGATAATGATACCGGAATCGGTAGCAAATCCATCCATTTCAACCAGCAGCGAGTTCAGTGTATTTTCCCGTTCGTCGTTGGCACCTGGCATCGAGCCACGGCCCCGCGAACGACCAACTGCGTCGATCTCATCAATGAAAATGATACAGGGAGCTTTCTCTTTCGCCTGCTTGAACAAATCACGCACACGAGCAGCACCAACGCCCACGAACATTTCAACAAAGTCAGAACCCGACAGCGAGAAGAACGGCACACCCGCTTCACCGGCAACGGCCTTAGCAAGCAGGGTTTTACCGGTACCTGGAGGGCCAATCAATAGAGCCCCTTTAGGAATTTTGGCACCGAGCTTGGTAAACTTGGTCGGATTTTTAAGGTAATCAACAATTTCCTTGATCTCCTCCTTGGCTTCATCCAGACCCGCTACATCATTGAAGGTAATCTTCACCTTATTATCGGCGTCGAACAGAGCGGCTTTAGATTTACCAATGTTGAAAATCTGACCACCTGGCCCTCCAGCGCCCGACATCCGGCCCAGAAGAAAATACATAGCCAGAATCATGACGATCAAAAAGCCCCAGGTACTGATGATACTGCCAAAGTCGCTTCGGCTTTCAAATCGAAAATCGATTTTCTCATTATCAGGAACGCCCTGCTGCAACACATCCAGATCTTTCTTGAACGATTCACCAGAGGCAACCTGAAACTGAAAATGAGGGCCATGACTCGACCCAAAATAAGGCTTATCGGCAAAAAGAGTGCGGTATTTCGGACTTTGAGCTGCCTGCTGGGTTAATGTTACCTCAGCAATTTTATCGTTAACTACCACGACATCGGCAACTTCACGTTCTTTCACCATCCGCTCAAAACGCTTTTGCGAAATCTCGTGCGTCGAAGAGCTTTTGTTGAAGAACGTAATACCCAGAATAGCAGCAATCAGCAGCGCAACAATCCACCCCTGAAAATTAGGTTTTCTCGGACCACCCCGGGGTACTAACGGATTTCTATTATTGTTTTCTGACATTTCCTCAGGTTGTACATAACGGATTTTAACAGTAACACCGTTTCGAAGACTAATGTTTCTATAACGGAATGGTTCGGACAGGCGGTAAACCTGTCCGATAGACGGTTGAAAATGTCCTTGTTCCTAGCTCACCGTTGCCAGCATACTTTCGTCGATATGCTGAATTTCGGCGTCGCCCCAGAGTTGTTCAAGGTCATAAAACGACCGGCGGTCTTTTTTAAATACGTGGGCAACCACATCCACGTAGTCAAGTAAAATCCATTCCCGGTTCAATTTACCTTCCTTATGCCAGGGGTCCTGGCGGCTGGCTTTATAAACTTCTTCCTCGATTGAGGTCGAGATGGCATCAATTTGCGTGTCGGAATTACCCGAACAAAGAACAAAATAATCGCAAATGGCATTTTTTACATTACGCAGGTCCATTACGACGATATCCTGCCCTTTTTTTTCCAGCATACCCCGTACTACAAAATCACGGATTTGCTCGGCTGAAAACTCATTGCTTTTGTTAATTCTCATGCTTTCGGTTTAACATTGCACGATAAGCCAACCAGCGGGTACTTTACATAATGGATATATAAACATCCAGAGCACCATTCATTGACTTCCTACTACTAAACTATACAATATTTTGTACAAAATCTATCCCAAAACGCTTTTTGTCGGGCAAATAGTTAAATATCTGCCAAGCTGTCAGTCTACTAACGACGAAGCGTCTGCTTTGATTGCCCAGCAAGACCCGGCTGAAGGCCTTATTGTCGTAACAGACAATCAAATGGCTGGTCGCGGTCAGCGAGGCAACGTTTGGGAAGCAAAACCCGCTCAAAACCTGACATTTTCGCTGATTCTCAAACCATCTTTCCTAATTCCAGCCGAACAATTCTGGCTCAACATGGCCATATCACTCGGTATATATGACACGTTACAACCACTTATAGGCGTACCGTTGCGCATTAAATGGCCGAATGATATATACGTAGAAGACAGGAAATTAGGTGGGATATTGATCGAAAACAGTTTACAAGGGCAGAGTATTGCCTGGTCAGTCATTGGTGTCGGTCTGAACATCAACCAAACTGAATTTAGTTACTCAACGGCCACATCCTTACAGCAACAGGCACCGCTTCCCGACAATTACGACCTACCAGGTGTTCTCAATTCCCTATGCGAGAAAATAGAACAACGTTACCTTCAACTGCGTTCAGGCCATCGTGATAATCTAAAGATCAATTATTTACAAACACTTTATCGCTATCAGGAAGAACACAGTTTCGTGAATGATGGACGATTATTTCGCGGTACAATTGTGGGCGTAGATGCCGTAGGGCGATTGGCGATCGCCGAAGGGGAACAGGTGAGGTATTTTGGGTTCAAAGAAGTGGCCTTTATCAATGAGTGAAAGAGCTAATGAGTGAATAGTGCAGACAACTTTCTCTCTTTCACTCATTAGCTCTTTCACTCATTTATTTAATTGCTTCCTCTACCGGATTGCCAATACAGCCGCTAGGTTCCAGGATACTGAGCAGAGCCGTAACGGTGGGCGCAATGTCGTGGATGTGGGTTCGGCGGAATGTCTGCCCCGGCTTAACGCCCCAACCGTAGATCAGGAACGGAACGTGCGTATCGTACGTGTAGGTTGTGCCGTGAGTTGTGCCTTTGGTACGGCCTTCAAGCCAGCCCGGTGGTTGCATAACGTAGAAATCACCACTGCGGTTAGGATGAAAAACGTTGCGGAATAGATTCTCCTGAAGCAGTGGTAGAGCTTCTGCCCCAAGATTATGTAGATTGATAACGTTGACAATACCCCGCTGCTTGAGTAATGTGCTCTTCAGGTATTCATAAACGTCCTGAATAGCGATCTTTTTCTCCGTTAGCAAGGCATGGTTCAGGTAAACCTGCTGATTGAAATAGGAGAGCATCCACTGTCCTGGTCCATAGGCTTTTTCGAGTGCCGCTTTGACAACATCGCCCACTTCGCCGTAACTTTTCACGCCCGACGGAATCCGGTATTGTTGTAAAAAGCCTGGCGCATCGACCACACCGTGATCGGCAGATAGAAACGCCAGCCACTGACCTTTGCCAACAGTTGCGTCGAGCTGAGCAAAAATATCGGCCAGTTGACGATCGAGCCGGATGTAGTTATCTTCCGTTTCGATCGCATGCGTACCGAACGCGTGACCGATATAATCGGGCGATGAAAAGCTTAAGCAAAGCATGTCCGTTACATCATGCTGTCCTAGTTGTTCACCTTTTATGGCTGCCAGCGCAAATTCTTTGGTAATCTGATCGCCGTAGGGGCTGGTTCTTAACGGTTCATATTTGCTGCCACCCGCCTGAATAGCAAACGTGTGAGGAAAAATGGATTTCGTTTCGCCCGCCAGTACGGTCTCGTAGGGCTCATCGTCAGGCGTACTTTCGGTGTATTGATTCATTGCCAGCGTTGGTTCCCATTTCTGGCTGATGAATTGCTCGGGCAATTTGCGGGCATTGAAATCCTGTACCCATTTCGGTAATTCATTCTGGTAAAAAGTACTGCTGATAAAATTACCGTCTTTTGAATCGAACCAGTAAGCACCATTTGCAGCATGACCAGCGGGCAAAATGGCGCCCCGGTCTTTTAACGCAATGCCAACCACTTTAGCTCGTCCATCGGTAGCCAGCTTAAGCTGATCGCCGATGGTTGTTACGAGCAGATTACGGGGCGACATTTTGCCGGCAGTTCCGGTGTTTCCGACCGTATTGACCGTAGTATCTTCGGCGCAGTACATCAGGCGACCAATATTCCGTTCATAAAAATCATTACCAACGATACCATTCAGCGCAGGAGCAGATCCGGTATAAATGGCCGCGTGCCCAGGTCCCGTATAGGTAGCCGCATAATGATAATGGTTATTCCGGGCATTGAAGCCCCCATCCATCATTCGCCGGAATCCACCAGTCGTATATTTATTATAGTATCGATATAGATAATCGTAGCGCATCTGGTCAACCACAATACCGACAACAAGTTTGGGGCGAGGCAATGCCTGGTGAGAAGCCGAAGCTACAGGCGTGGCCGCTTTTTTAGTTTGAGCAAAGGTCGTTGCCGCCAGTAATGACAGCAGCAAGACAGACGAATATAGGCGCATGAAGCCGTGCTTATTTGATTGGGTGCATTTTTGGCAAAGGTACAAACAAATCAATGGGCTGACCAACGGGCCAAATGAAGCGTTTACGAAAGCCCGATAAATCCTAAACTCCTTTCCACGAGTATATCTTGCTAGATAAATTTCCCAACATTAACGCATCCATCCAGTTGACCATATAAGCGGATTAACCGGCCGCCCCATGCAGTCATGATTCAGATCAACGGTCCAGCTTCGTTCTGGCTGACAGCTTTATTTTTCTTCATCGCTATTTTCGGGCGTTATGTCCTGTTTTCGTTCCTGTTCTGGTGGCTCTTCAAGGTATCCATGAAGGATCAGTTTGCACACCGGGCCGTTCAAACCCGGCCTCGTAAACCGGGTCAGGACCGTCGCGAAATTGGTTGGTCGGTGCTGACATCCCTAATTTTTACGGCCATTGCATTAGGGGTAATTCTGGCTTATCAGGAAGGATACACGCTGATTTACACGGATCTTGCTGCACACGCAACGCTTTGGTATCCAATCAGCATTTTGCTGGTTTTATTTATTCATGAGACTTACTATTACTGGCTTCATCGCTGGATGCACCGACCAGGGGTTTACCGTTGGGTTCATAAAACCCACCATGATAGCATAACAACCTCGCCCTGGACAGCATTCTCGTTTCACCCCATTGAAAGCACGCTACAGGCCATTGTCATACCGATCCTGACGTTTGTGTTGCCTCTGCACATTTCGGCGGTGGGTATACTCTTACTGATTATGACCTTTTCGAGTGCGATCAATCACCTGAACACAGAAATTTACCCGCGCGATTTCGACCGGCACTGGCTAGGTCGCTGGCTGATTGGTGCAACACATCATGGGCTTCATCATTCACAATTCAGGTTCAATTTTGGGCTTTATTTCACCTTCTGGGATAAATGGATGAAAACCGAAAGCCCCGATTTTCATATGTTATTTGAAGAAAAAACCAGGAAAGCAGATCGAATGAAGAGTTTAAAATAAAATGACTATACAGTGAAAGATTTTACTGTATAGTCATTCGATATGCTTCACTCTTATTTACTCCGCTCAATGGTATACTGCACCAACTGGTGCAATGACTGCCGATAGGTTGATTCGGGAAACGAATTTAGTAACGATTGGGCTTCAACAACGTAGCTGTTCATAGCCTGGGTAGCGTATTCGATTCCGCCCGAATTTTTAACGAACGTAATTACCTCATCAACCTTTTTAGGGTTCTCGCTATCGTTCTTGATAATGTTAATAACCCGGCGTTTCTCCAGAAAACCAGCTTTGTTGAGGGCGTAGATAAGCGGCAACGTCATCTTTTTCTCTTTGATGTCAATGCCTAATGGTTTACCAACCTCAGCCGTACCGTAATCGAAGAGGTCGTCTTTAATCTGGAAGGCAATACCGACTTTCTCGCCAAAGGTACGGGCTTTGTCAACGATTGATGGATCAACTCCCGCCGAACGCGCTCCAACCGCACAACAAGCCGCAATAAGCGAGGCCGTTTTCTGGCGGATGATTTCGTAATAAATAGCCTCGGTGATGTCCAGCCGACGCGCCTTATAGAGCTGAAGTAATTCACCCTCGCTAATTTCACGAACAGCTTTTGAAACGATCTGGAGGAGCTCAAAATCACCATTATCTACCGAAAGCAATAAACCACGGGATAAAAGGTAGTCGCCAACTAATACGGCAACTTTGTTTTTCCAGAGCGCATTCACCGAAAAAAAGCCACGCCGATAGTTAGAATCATCGACAACATCGTCGTGAACGAGCGTGGCGGTGTGGAGCAATTCAATAAGCGACGCTCCTCGATAGGTTGCTTCGGTAATTTGACCGCAGACGCCTGCCATCAAAAACACAAACATGGGGCGGAGTTGTTTGCCTTTCCGCTTCACGATGTAATTCATGATTTGGTCGAGCAGCATGACGTCGCTTTTCATTTGTCCCCGAAATTTCTGCTCGAATAACTCCATTTCGGCAGCAATGGGGGCTTGTATATCAGCGACAGAAAGAGGCATATTGGAGTCGGTAGTCAATAGTAGGCAATCAATGATCGTTCGTATTAAGACAACAACAGATACGCGTAATATGTGCTCCTACCTATTGACAAACGGTTATCGACGATAAACTATCGACTAAATTTTCGGCAAGTATAGCAAGGAAAGCGCAGACGCCGAAAAAGCCAGCCATAAAACCAATATTCCCGAATGCCGTTTTATAATCTGTTTCCTTTTGTTTATACCACAAAAACTGGCAACTTACTGCTAATCTACCTCAACTTCATGCGTCTTTTATGATCAACAATCCGGTCCCCCCCGTACCCCATCCAACAGCAGTTTCTTCCGAAGTAAAGCCCATTAAAGCTCTTGTTCTAGGCGGAGGTTCATTAAAAGGTGCATTTCAGGCCGGGGCCGTCATGGCTCTTTTTGAGTCGGGCTTCGTGCCCGATCAGCTTTATGGCATTTCAGTAGGAAGTCTTAATGCAACGTTCATAGCCAACGAAACCGCCCGTCAATATGCCGAAAGTGGCCACATCGACTGGGAAAAAGTGGGTAAATACCTGATCGAGTTCTGGATTCGAAACATTACTAAACCCGACGACGTAGCCGTTATTCGATCGCGGTTCCGGTTAGGCTACAACACGCTCATCCGTCGGTTTGATGGCCTTCTGGACAACTCGCCTATCAAAGCTCTGATTCGCAGTCACGTTGACCTGGATGCCATCCGAAAAGGCCCATTGAAGATTAAAGTTGGGGCTGTAGATATTATTGAAGGCGATATGCGCTATGCTGACGCCCAGGACCCCGACTTCCTCGAATATGTGTATGCCAGCAGTTCACTGCCCTTTCTGATGCCCGCCGTACAGATTGGTGGGGATCACCGACGCGCTTTTCTGGACGGTGGCCTGCGTGAAGTGGCCCCCCTGCGCGTCGCGATTGAAGACGGTGCAACTGACATCGCCTGTGTTGCCTGCCATGCCCGCAAGATCTATAACGAGAAGTTCAATTACCGAAACTTATTGAACCTGATGGACCGTGTTAAGGACATTACGGTCAATCAGTTGGTAAACAATGACATTGCCTGGGCCGAACGTTTTGCCGATCGGGAAAAACTCGACGGCCGAAAACTTCAGCTAACAATCATCAGACCGACGGAGCCGCTTTATCTGAACATGATGAAATTCACCTCCGACGATATTGGCCGGATGATCGTTTCCGGATACCAGGCCGGGACGGATGTATTGAAGATAAAAAATAGTTAACCGAAACCAGCTCAGGCTATCGTTTAGAATAAAGTAGATACCTCAATTGGTCGATCAGTGGTTACAATATCACCGCCTTGCCGGAATAGTTCGCGATACCCAGACGTGGCCTGGGAAAGTGGCTTTTCGTCTAACTGATTCGGTCCATAAGTACCGATAGAGCATGGAATTCCGAGCTTGTGCAGGCGCTCATAGAATGCGGCTGGCTGGGGTTTCTGGGGCGTCAGTGCAATTAATCGGTCTGATGCTAATGGATTCATTTCTAAGCGCTCCAGATCAGCCATGCTATTAACGCCAACTGCCAGCCACAGAGCCGGATACTTATCGCGAACACGCTGTGCATCGGCGAGCGAATAGCAAATGACAAAAACACAATATTCGGACTGATGCTTACGCACTTCGTTCAGAACGCGCACCGGATCGGTTCCGGGCTTTATATCAAGAGCCAATACATACCGATTCTGATTCCAGGCCAGTACATCGCCAAATGTTGGAATAGGCTGATCGGTTAGCTCACCGGCCAGAGTCTTGAGCCTGATCTTTTTTAAATCAGGCAACGACCATTGAGCCACATCTCCTGTTACATTCGACTCACGATCCAAGGTCGCATCATGCAGCAGCACAAAGTTGCTATCGCGCGTCATTCGCACATCCATCTCGATAATTGCATCAGGAAGCGCCTTTGCCGTTTTAGTAAATGTTGGAATTGAATTTTCAGTATCAGACGAAGCAGGTCCACCTCTATGCGCTAAAATAAGTGGTCGTTTTCGTCCAGACTGGTATTTAAGAAACGAGTCTATTGTCTTGCTATCGTGAAACCGATTAATCGATTGGCCGCAGACTTCAACCGATAT
Organism: Spirosoma endbachense; assembly: GCF_010233585.1. Taxonomy (NCBI): domain Bacteria; kingdom Pseudomonadati; phylum Bacteroidota; class Cytophagia; order Cytophagales; family Cytophagaceae; genus Spirosoma; species Spirosoma endbachense. The sequence goes on along the minus strand of NZ_CP045997.1, from coordinate 5,106,347 downwards.
AAATACGGCGACTAAAAAGAAACTGATGATTTTCATAATCCGTTATGCAGTACTAAATTTTTATGTCACTACAATCCGACGGCTTCTGTTTCACTTCGCCTGATAGGGCCCATGAATTGCCTTGACCTGTAGCTGTTCATTTTCATCATTCAAAACCAACACACGATAAACTTTACCGCCTGGCTCAACCCGTACCACAACATGACCGGAGGTACTTTTTAGCCGGGATGCCAGGTCACCAATCGCTGATCTGGTTTCGTCAAGTAGATTGGTCACGAACACATCACGATTGCCGGTATAGATTTGTTCAGAATAAATTCGTTCAAGCACAGTACGATCGGGATGTGATGAAGCCCAGGCTGGGATCACAAAAATACGAGGGCGTAAACCGGCCAGCAAGGCTCCATTTTGCGAATCTTTATACCCGTGATGATCAACCGATTGAATATCCACTGGCCCAACCACTTGTGCCAGTGGTGTCTCTACATCATGCCAGCCGGGTTCTCCAAATTGCAAAACGCCCGGAATATCTCCTCCAGAAAAATAATCGAAATCACCATAGTGAATCTGCAGGGCAATGCTGCACATATTCTCATTTGGGTAGTGATTCGTTGACAGCGTTGCCAGTTCAGGAAACAGCTTGCGGCAAGGTTGATTCTCGCCCGCCCAGATCTCGCCATTGACAGCCAGATTTCTTATCTGAAACGTCTTCTGATATAAATTCTGCTGTTTTACTAATGTAATCTGATCCGTCCGGCCAGCCTTAAATCGCTCTACTGTGAGGGCTTTGCTTTGAGTTTTGGCAACCAGAAACTGACGATAGTTAATAACCATAGAGTCATTATCGAACGGCTGAGGATAGGTGTAATCGGGCCAGCCGCGATCCAGAATCTTACGAATGGGTATATAGTCTGCTACTTCTGTTATTCCAGTCAACACATAGCCTTCCTTTGCTTTCTTCGTTAGGTGAAGCGGAGATCCCATGTGGTCATCGTGGAAGTGAGAGATAACAGCGTAATCGAGTACGGGATCACGCTGAAAGCTCAGAACTTTCCGGATATAGCGGGCAATCCACTCGCCAGCCTGCCGTTCGTCGGTAGGTTTAATTGGTAAGTTACGGGGCTTGTTGGTTCGCCAGTCAATGGGATTGATCGAACCCGCATCAATCAATATGGTAGTTCCATCCGGTAGTATTGCGAAGGTAGCGTTTCCTCTGCCCGTATTTATGTGATGAATGTCAAGCTGACCTTGCTGCCAAACCGGCAGCGTTTGCCCTATTTGCTGCGCTATAGCGTCATAAACAGGCCACAACATCAGTATTAGGATATAGTGAGGAAAGGTGAGCATACGAACGATAACTAAGTACTAACGGCCTGCTGTTTCTTGCGCATTGCTCTTTCTGTGTAATAAAAAATCCCCCGTCACAAGAGCTGTGCGGGGGATTTTTGCAAGAAAAGCGGTTAGACTAATTAAAGATATAACGAAGGCCAATTTGTGCCTGATAAACGTCACCACTGTTGAGCGAAGCGCTTTTCGTGAACGAATCTTTCAGCAAAACAGTCTGCCCGTTTATATTCTGGGTGGCTAACCGATAGGTTGGTACGCCTGTCGTTGTATTCACACTCGCTAGAGAGAGCGGGTTAAACGTAGTTTGCAGATTACCTACACCCCACTTATCGTTAAGCAGGTTACCAACGTTCAATATGTCGACCCGGAACTGAATTGTGTTCCGCTTGCCTTTAGCTCCAACAGCTACATAGAATTCCTGAATCACCGTAAAGTCGAAACGGGCAAGCCATGGGAAGGCACCACCATTACGCTCAGCATACTGGCCCCGGCGAGTTTTCAGGTAATCGTTTCCATTGATATAAGCGTCGAAAGCAGCTTGCTGTGCCTCCGGCGAATAGGTTACAGCGCTAGCTCCTGTTCCTACTACAAGCGGACTAAATGTCAGTTCAGATGCACTTTTTGGAACGTAGATCAAATCATTGTTAGTCTGACCATCAAAATTGACATCCTGATTATAGGTGTACGAAATTTTGCTGCCGCTGGCATATGTACCAGCCAAGGTAAAGGCAGTAGATCCGCCAAATTTACCTCCGTAGTTCAGGCGATAATTGACATAACCATTTATTCGGTGACGTAAGTCATTATCGGAATATGTTGTAGCCAGATAGTTCTGTCCATAAATAGTCGGTACGTTGGCCTGAACCGTACTACCTACGAAGGCAAGATCGCGAGCCTGTCCGTATGTATAAGCCACCATTCCACCAAAGCCCCGTACAACGGGTTTCTCCAATTTGAACGTAACGATATATGAATCACCCTTATTCGTATTTTTCAGGACGAATGCGTTGGCAATCTGTGGATTGATATAACGGGCAACGGCTACTGTATTCGCGGCACCAGTACCACTGCTTGTCACACCAAAAGCAGGAAACACATTACGGGTGTCAGGGCCGCTTAGGGTACGGGTAGGTGCTTTCAGGTTAGCGTCGATATAGCGCAGGGCCTGAATGTTCTTGTTATAGATAAACTCAACCGTTCCAACCAGACCGAATGGCAATTTCTGATCGACAGCAAGGTTGGTTTTCCAGATTTGTGGGTACTTAAGATTTGGATCCGACGCATTGATCGTATAGGGTAGCAGCTTAGTTAGATCAACCGACGAAGGATCAGGCGGACGGACAGCGGCTGGCAACTTACTGGGATCCGTAACAAACGGATAAGCCGTTGTATTATTCACCGAGATAAGAGCCGTGTTAACACCGTTATTACCCAATTGGTTAGAGATCAACACCTCGGGAATACGAGACACAAAAATACCCGTACCACCTCGAATCTGTGTTGTCTTATCACCTTTCAAATCGAAGTTAAAGCCAAAACGGGGCGACAGCAACAGTTTCGGTTTTGGGAAGGTCCCCGTAGTAATCTTATATGGGTTTCCGTTTTCATCATTGAAGGTTAGGCCAGCAACAACCGGGTTGTTAAAATCTTTAGCCGTACTATTGTCATAATCGAATAGATCACCCCGCAAACCAAGCGTTAATTTCAAATTTGGGGTAGCCTGAAATTCGTCTTGTACATATGCACTGTACAAATTCCGTTTTAGCGTTTGCAAAGGCTCTCCACCACCCGGAATCAACGAATAACGTAGATTATATCTGGCTACAGTAACCGGCGATGTTGTGGCAGTCGGATTACTGATTGACGCCAAAGCCGCCGTTTTGAAATCAGCAATTGAGTTATAAACATATACTCCGTTCGATGATGGGAAGAAGACGTTATTCGATGTGTAGTGCTCGAAAACCAAGCCCGCCGTCAATGTATGCTTCCCCGCGAAATAGCTAAAGTTATCTGTAATGTTTAACGTCGAATAATTCAACTTGTTATTCGGCGTGAATGGGTCAAAGCCAATCGATGTATACGTTGTTCCGCCAGGTGCGATATCGATCGATGGAAACAGCTGAGTTTTATACGTTCTGTCTTCGATCTGTTTGTTATATGTGCCAACGAGGTCATTGGCAAATTTACCACCACCAAAGTTAGACGTTAGCTCAACAGCAAGTGAACGAGTGTTATCTGCAATAATATAACCAGTGTTTTGTGGCGAGAGTGAGTTTGGGAAAACGTTCCGGTTACCATTGCCTGCTGTGTTACTACTGTTACTATTGCTAATAACCTGATCCGACGATGAATTGTGGTGTGAATACCGAACCGACAGTTTGTTATTGTCGTTGATATTATAATCAAGACGAATCAGCCCTTTTGTACTCTTCACTTCATTGTTATAGTTATCTATTGCCCCCAGATCAAACCCAAAGTTCGTCTGCATAAAATTTTTCAGGTCAACCAAATCGGAGTATTGGACGTTCGATACGTTACCTGTAGCACCAGGTTGGGCAGCAACATAACTCAAAGCTGGATTACTGCTGGTAAACCGTTCGGCATTAATGAAGAAAAACAGTTTGTTTTTGATGATCGGACCGCCCAAGCGGAAACCATAAGTTTTTTCATCAACATTAACTGTACCAATCGAATTACCAGCCGCTGTTTTACCAACCATACCAGTATTGCGAAATAGGTGGTAAACAGACCCTGAGAAATCATTGGTACCTGACCGCGTTACAGCGTTTATACCAGCGCCGGTAAAGCCAGACTGCCGAATGTCAAAAGGAGCTACGTTGACCTGAATTTGATCCAAAGCATCGATCGAAACAGCGGTCGTGCTCGTTCTACCACCGGCCAATGCCGAACTGCCTAATCCGAATCCATTATTGAATACCGAACCATCGATCGTGAAATTATTGAAACGAGGATCCTGGCCCGCAAATGATTGACCGTTACCGTAGGGGTTATATTTCGTAATATCGGTAAGAGTACGACCAATTGTAGGAAGCGTATTGATCGCTTCGCGACCAAAAGAAGTAGCAGCACCCGTACGATCCGAACTAAAAATATCGTTTCGGTTGCCTGAGACAACCACTTCATTTAGGCTAGTTCCTTCATCCGTTAATTTAAAACTAACATCAGCAGTTGTTCCTAAACTGGCAAACACATCATTCTTCGTTTGCTCCTTAAATCCTACAAACGTAACCACAACAGTATACGGCCCTCCTACCCGAACGTTAGGAAAGGTGTAAAAACCAGAGGTGTTAGAAATCGTACCATAACGACTCCCAGATGGCGTATGAACTGCAACAACCGTTGCCCCCGGTAGCCCTTCTCCTTTCGAATCGGTCACTCGACCATTGATCGCCGAAGATGTTACCTGCGCTAGTGCTCCGCTCCCACCGAGTACGGACAGTAGTATACTGCTGACTAGCACAAAAGCCGCCCTAAAATGCAGTAATTGTTTTGACATAGAAGTGATTGATTTGGTTTGTAGTTTTGAGCAACTCATCCGGTTAGATAGGTCCCTAATTTAAGGACAAAGATGCTACTTTTTTTGAGTCGACAAAGCAAGCTATCTTAAAAAAGTACCACTATTTGAATACCTATACACTACATTCTACAAATAGCCATATTTCAAGTCGGTTACGTTCTATAAATGACGATTAAGATATTGTTAAGCTCACAGTTTCATTTAGATAGCTTTATGACCACGGTGGAACCATTCAGTAGCGATGGCCGTACTTATTTTAAGGGATTCCTGCCCATACTACGCGTTTTCTCTCTTAGTTTTGTCTCCTTATGATATCAACCGAAACGGCATCCGTCAAACTCACTCAATATAGCCATGGTGCAGGCTGCGGCTGTAAGATTTCGCCTAAAATACTGGATCAGATTCTGCATAACCGGACCACCAGTCCAATGGGTCAGGGCAGTAATCCGGCGTCCGTTCAGCCAAACTACGCAAACCTCCTTGTCGGGAACGATTCTCGCGATGATGCTGCCGTACTTGATCTCGGAACGGGTGAAGCCATCATCAGCACGACCGATTTTTTTATGCCTATTGTCGACGATGCGTTCGACTTCGGGCGTATTGCGTCGGCCAATGCCATCAGCGATGTCTATGCGATGGGGGGTGAGCCCATTATGGCGATTGCTATCCTGGGTTGGCCGCTCGACAAACTTCCGCCCGACGTGGCTGGTCAGGTCATCGAAGGAGCGCGGGCCGTTTGTCTGGAAGCTGGAATTCCGCTGGCCGGGGGGCACAGTATCGATTCGCCCGAGCCGATTTTTGGGCTGGCCGTGACGGGTCGGGTCCGAATTGACCACCTAAAACAAAACAACACCGCTACCGAAGGCTGTCGTTTATACCTCACCAAACCACTTGGTGTCGGCATTCTGACAACAGCGCAGAAAAAAGGAATCTTAAAGCCTGAACATGCTAATCTGGCCCCGGCGCAAATGGCTAAATTAAACAGCTTCGGAGCTGTTTTAGGAAAATTGCCGTATGTAAAGGCACTGACCGACGTAACGGGTTTTGGCCTGCTCGGTCACCTGACCGAAATGGCTGAGGGATCGGGACTGAGTGCAGTCATTGCGTTTGACGACGTACCCAGGTTACCATTTGTTGAGGAGTATCTGGCGAAAAAAAGCTTTCCAGGCGGCACCGTTCGAAATTGGGATAGTTATGGCCACAAAATCGCGGAACTAACCGAAACTCAACGCTACATTCTGGCTGACCCACAAACGTCTGGCGGCTTGCTCATTGCCGTCGAGCCGAATAGCACAGCGGAGTTCGAGCGTGTAGCTGCCGAAAACGGTTTCGCCCTCCAATCGTTCGGTGAATTGGTCGAGCAACGGGAGAAAGTTATTTATGTAAATTAAAGCGTGCATGAGTTCAGGAGTGAAACCAGTCGGCCAAAGCAAATCGATTTCACTCCTGAACTCATGCACGCTTTCACTCTTTGGATTAGATGAAATTATTCTTCCGACAAACTGGCGAAACCGGTCCAGCAATTGTCATCCTGCATGGCGTCTTTGGCTCATCCGACAACTGGCTAACAATCAGCAAAGCCATTACGGCTAAAGGGTATCGCGTTTTCGCCCTCGATCAACGTAATCACGGGCAATCGCCCCGTGCCGACGAGCATGACTACCAAAACATGGCATCCGATCTGCACGAATTCCTGAGCGATCAGGGGTTAGAAAAGCCAATTCTGGTTGGCCATTCGATGGGTGGCAAAGCAGTCATGCAATATGCCATGTCTTATCCGGGCACATTTGCCAAACTCGTTGTTGTTGACATAGCCCCTAAATTCTACCCCGTTCATCATGCAGAGCTTGTACGCGGCCTGAAGGCTATTGACCTGACCAGTCTTACAAACCGCAATGAGGCCGATGCCATTCTAAGCCAGTACGAGCCGATTTTGGCAGTACGGCAGTTCTTGCTCAAAAATCTGTATCGGAACGAACAGGGCCAGTTTGCCTGGCGATTGAACTTACCTGTCATTGAACGGGAGCTTCATGGCATTGGCGAAGAATTAACTAATCCACGAATCGTAACTGACCCAACTTTATTCATCCGCGGAAGTGAGTCTCCATACATTCTGGATGAGGACATTCCGACGATCAAACGCATTTTTCCAAACGCACAAATCGAAGTCATTCAGGGCGCAGGGCACTGGGTACAAGCCGAGAAACCAATGGAATTCGTGGAGGTACTGATGAAATTTGTCAATAATTAGTTTTGTCATGCCAACACTCTATCTCATTCCTACACTGCTGGCCGACGACACCGCCGAGCTGGTCCTTCCGACACATATCCGGTCGGTTATTGAAAAAACGGATGCCTACTTCGTCGAAAATGTACGCACTGCCCGGCGATTTATCAGTGGCCTGAAAACCACTCGGGTTATTGATGAAACGACATTTTTCGATCTCGACAAAGACACTCCTGCGGTCGATACCCGCCGACAGATCCAGGAGTTAACCGAGCGCAAACGCAATGCTGGTGTGTTGTCGGAAGCCGGATGCCCCGGTGTAGCTGATCCGGGTTCGGTTGTGGTAGGAATGGCCCATTCGCTCGGCTGGCGGGTAGAACCGCTGGTAGGCCCATCGTCTATTTTACTTGCCCTTATGGCGTCTGGCATGAGCGGTCAGTCATTTGTTTTTCATGGGTACCTGCCCATCGAACGGCAGGACCGCGCCCGGGCCATTCGCCACCTCGAAAAAGAAGCACAACAGCGGCAGCAGACTCAGATCTTTATGGAAACGCCTTACCGCAACGATGCCTTATTTGCTGAAGTGATAGCCAATTGTGAGCCGAATACCCGCCTTTGTGTGGCCTGTAATCTGACCGCCCCCGATGCCTTCGTACGTACACGAACCATACGGGAATGGAAAACACAGGTGCCTGATTTGCGCAAAAAACCAACGGTGTTTTTACTTTTGTAACAAAAAGCAGTAAGTCAGTAAGTGGCCGACGCGAGTTTGTTGCTTACGCATCAGCTACTTACTGACTTACCAACTGCTCCATGATCCAGGCCTTCGAGTTTTCACCACTTCAAGAAAATACCTACGTAATTGCCGACGACGCAACCGGTGAGGCTGTTATCATCGACCCAGGTTGTTACGATCAGGCAGAAAAAGAAGCACTTGGGCGGTTCATTACTGACCACAAACTCACCGTCAAATATCTGCTGCTTACGCATTCACACCTCGACCACGTTTTTGGCGTCGCTTATGTAAAGCGTAAATTTGGGGTTAAGGCTTATTTGCATGAGCTCGACATGGTAATTTATAACGATGTGCCCACACGTTGTGCTATTTATGGTTTGAGAGGCTATGAGCCGTCAGAAATTGACGAACATCTGGAGGAAGGGGATCAATTTAAGTTTGGGAATACAACACTCGATGTCATCTTTGTACCGGGTCATTCACCGGGTCATGTTGCCTTCGTGAATCACGCTGATCGTTATATAATTGGCGGAGATGTACTATTCCGGGGAAGCGTAGGTCGTACGGATTTCCCGTATTGCAATCATGCCGACCTCGTTAATAGTATCAGAACTCAATTTTACACCTTACCTGATGATTACATCGTTTATCCGGGACATATGGATCCAACGACAATTGGTCAGGAGAAGCGATCAAACCCGTTTGTCAAACAATTATGAACGATGAATACCTAACCTCGTCGGCTCAAACTCATCCTTCATACGTATCCCTTGAAAAACTTACTCAAACATCTCCCGAATGCCATGACCTGCGGCAATTTGCTATGCGGGTGCATTGGCCTGGTCATGGCATTACGTGGGCACCTGGAAATAGCATCCTGGCTTATTGGCTTAGCCGCCGTGCTTGATTTTGGCGACGGTTTTGTGGCCCGACTGGTAAACGTATCGGGGCCGTTTGGGAAAGAACTGGATTCGCTGGCCGATGTCGTTACGTTCGGCGTTCTCCCGGCTACCATCGTCTTTCAGCTCTGCTGGTTTCAGGAATTGGGTGTCATTTCATACGGCGCTTTTTTAATTGCTGTTTTGTCGGCATTGCGGCTGGCAAATTTTAATATCGATACACGACAGTCTGAATCATTTATTGGCCTGCCCGTACCGGCAAATGCCATGTTGATTGCGGCTTTTCCGCTAATGGGCCACTATCAGCCGCAGTACGATACAATCTGGCAGAACGATATTGCACTCGGTATGATGATTGCCTTTTCGTTCATGCTTGTTTCTGAAGTACCGCTCTTTGCGCTTAAATTCAAGTCGTTTGGCTGGGCCGAAAACCGGATTAAATTCAGTTTTCTGATAGCTTCCGCCCTACTCTTATTATTTTTGCAGTTCGCGGCTATTCCGCTGATAATTCTGCTTTACATTGTTGTTTCACTTTTTACTAAATGAATAAGTGATTGAATGAATAAATGATTGAATTAAAGACTAATTCAATCATTTATTCATTCAATCACTCAATCACTCATTACAGATGAAATACGTTGCCGAAATTAACATCATGACCCGTTCGGAAATTCTGGACCCACAGGGAAAAGCCGTTAAACTGGGCCTTCATAACCTCCAGATGGACAATATTGACAACGTCCGGATCGGGAAACATATCCGGCTTGAGGTAGATGCCGATAGTCAGGAAAAAGCACATGAAACGGTAGACACTGCCTGTCGCCAACTGCTGGCCAACCTGATCATGGAAGAATATTCTTTCGAGTTGCAACCAGCTTAATGGCTCATTCGCCTATTTCCACCCGGATGACTCCGTTTTTAAAGAAAAGCTGCCCTTTCAGCGCAGATACAGGTAAGTAGTTTCCAAGCACAATAGCTACCTGAAAAAGTACTATTTTTGCCAACTATTTTGCCATTAACGAATGACGACCACTTATTCAAGGATTACCGGGTTAGGCTTTTACGTACCAGACAACGTGGTTACGAATGACGACCTGACCCAATATATGGATACATCCGACGCCTGGATTCAGGAACGGACGGGTATTAAACAACGGCGTTTTTTCACCTACGGGAAAGAGACTAACGCCAGTATGGCCGCAGCCGCATCGCGAATGGCGCTCAAACGCGCTGGTTTGGACGCCAAAGATGTCGATCTGATTGTTTACGCTACGCTTTCGCCGGATTATTATTTTCCGGGCTCGGCGTTTCTTATGCAGCGCGAGTTGGGCCTGGAAGGTATAGCCGTTATAGACATTCGGCAGCAGTGTTCTGGCTTTGTCTACGCCTTGTCCATTGCCGACCAGTTTATCAAAACCGGGATGTACAGGACAGCTCTGGTGATTGGGTCGGAGATCCAGTCAACGCTGATGGATAAAACAACCGAAGGTCGTGGGGTTGCGGTTATTTTTGGTGATGGTGCGGGGGCGGCTGTCGTTCAGGCTACAACAGATCCGGAACATCGTATCCTGTCGACCCACCTACATGCCGACGGTCGTTACGCCGAGGAATTATATTTGAAAGATCCGGGCAGCAGTCGGCCTGATCACTTCATTACAGCCGATACGGCTACAGCAGGTGGGAGCAGCGTAGTGATGAACGGAAACACCGTTTTCAAACATGCTGTCGTACGCTTCATGGAGGTGATTAACGAAAGTCTTCATGCCAATGGGTATCAACCCGGCGATCTGGCTCTTCTGGTGCCGCATCAGGCCAATATTCGTATTTCTGGCTATGTTCAGCAGCAGATGAATCTGCCCGATGAGAAGGTGTTCAATAACATTCAGAAATACGGGAACACGACCGCAGCGTCTATTCCGATTGCACTGACCGAAGCGTTCGAGCAAGGCCGCATCCAACCCGGCGATTTAGTTTGTCTGGCGGCCTTTGGGAGCGGCTTTACCTGGGCATCAGCTCTGATAAAATGGTAAAAAGGATTGACCGGCTCACCGGTCAATCCTTTTTAATAGGTTCCGATAGATAACATCACCAATGTACAGGCTTCAATAGGTTCAATACCTTCGGCCTGTAATTGGCTCTCAAAATCCGGATTTTCGGTTCCAGGATTAAAAATCACTCGCTTCGGCTTCAGCCCTTTGATATAGTCGTACAGGTCCGATTGATTCCGTGGCCCAACATACAGGGTAACGGTATCGATATCGGTTAGCATCGGTTGGCCCGTTTGAATAGGGCGCCCTTCGATCTGGCCCGGCCTTAATCCAACTAATTCTATTTCGTGGCCATGTCGTACTAAACTATGAGCAGCCCGATTTGCATATCGTCCAGGATTTTCAGAAGCGCCAATTACTACTGTTTTTTTTGATTCAGCATTCATTTCGTCTCTTTTGCGCCAGCTTTTCAGCGAGCACTTTTTTTTTAAAACCTATCTGGCCACTGTGTAGTTCAACGTATATTCGTTCGCTTATTTAGATTCTTTCTACCATTTAAGTATATAAATCCTTCGATTGTTTATTGTCGTATGTATTTCTTTGCCCTTATAATCAGAAATCACTGAGAATCAGAATTTTTAATTTATTTTAGCAACTATCTTGTTTTATCTTTGTTAAAGATTAGTTAAACAAACAAGCCTTTATCAGCGAAAGAAATCTATAAATAGCTAACAGGCACATAACAACCACTGGCAATGATTGAGAAGAAGTATCAAAGTTTCTGGAACGAAAAGTGGGTGCCCATAGTGTTCGATGGTGTTGAAAACCAGCCTCGCTATGACGTTTCAAATTATGGACGACTGCGTAGTTTTCAGACTACAACACGCCCTGCCAACCCGACAACTACTACAACTGGAACTATTATTAAAGGTTCTGTCATTCAGGGATATCGATCGCTAAACATACGTTCGGCGGGAAAGACCCTGAACCGATATGTTCATAAGCTGGTTGCCGAGCAGTTCATAACCCGCGAAAATCCCGATCAAACCTTCGTGATCCATCTCGACCACGATAAGCAAAATAACTACTATCAGAATCTGAAGTGGGTTACTAAAAACGAGATGATTGAGCATAACCGGAACAATCCGAGTCTCAAAAATCGCCCGGCACCTCGCCCAACCCGCAACTATAAATTAACCGAAAGCAAGGTTAAAATTATTAAGAAGCTGCTCAGAAATGATAAAAATCGACTTAAGATGATTGCCAAGCAATTTGGCATCACCCATACACAATTGAATCGAATTCGGTCGGGCGAAAACTGGAAACATGTGACCATTGATGGCGATTAGCCAGCGAACGATCTATTTTGAGTGATGTTTGAGACTACGAGTTGCAGCCGATTGGGGTTCCCGATCAGCTGCCTTGTTGTAAGGTCCACCCTAAAATCCTGAGCGCTATTTCTTTAGGACCGATTGATTCGCGGGTTCGTTTGCGGGTTTGCTATCCAATGGCAACGACAGAAAGAACGATGTGCCAACACCTTCCGTTGTTTCAAACCAAATCGATCCGCCCGCATGTTCGACGCCACGCTTGGCAATAGCCAGCCCTAAACCCGACCCGCCCCGCTTGGTACTGAAATTCGGGAGAAAAACTTTCTTGCGAATAGCCTCCGGAATACCAGCTCCATTGTCGTGCACTTCAATCTGAACATCATCGTCATTGGTATAGAGCCGCAGGCTAAGCACGGGTTTTCGGTCGGAAGGAACCGATTGAATTCCGTTAATGATCAGGTTTGTCAGGATACGGCCAATAAGCTGGCGATCACCAACTACCATGACCGGGCCGGGAGCAATCTGCCGTAATAAACTGATTCGCTCATCATCGGCATAGAGGTCAGCAGCTTTATTGATTACGCCAGTGACTTCAAATACCTCATTTTTAGGCAGTGGCATCTTGGCAAAGTCGGAGAATGACGTAGCAATATCACTCAGATTGTCAATCTGATCGAGTAACGAATCAAAGGTTCGCTGAATCACCCGGCGCATGGCCGGATCATTCGGTCCTGCCGGAGATCCGTCGGCTCCGTTCACATTCGGGAACGTCCGCTGCAAGTGTTGCAGCGTTAGTTTCATCGGTGTGAGCGGGTTCTTGATTTCGTGCGCCACCTGCTTTGCCATTTCGCGCCAGGCCGATTGTTTTTCGTTCTGTGCCAGCGCCTGTTTACTCTCCTCCAGCTTTACCAGCATTCGGTTATACTCGCGTATCAGTAACCCAATTTCATCGTCAGAACGCCACGGAAGCGGTTCATTCGGCTGATCGAGGTTCGTTTTCCGGATCTTTTGCGTCAGCAACTTCAGGGGTTTGGTCAGTACATTCGATGCGAAATAAGAGAGGATCAGGAAGAACAGAAATAAACCCGTAAAGATGCTCAGGGCCGATGAGATCACTTCAATAATCTGGCGGTCGAGTTCAGGGCGAGCATAGAAATAAGGAATACTCAACACACCCAGTAATCGTCCATCGTAGGACTTGATACCCGCGTAGGCCGTTCGGTATTGTTTACTGCCCAGCGATTCGTTGAGTAGCTTCTGATTTTCTTTTTCTTCAATAACGTGGATGTAAGCCTCCGGATTGATGCGCTTGGAGAGGTGTCCGCTCTCGTACATCAGTGGACGCGTAGACGTACTTAGCCGCCCTTCTGTATCGAACAGGTTAATGTCGATATCGGCATCACGGGCAATTTTATGCAATTCCTCCTCCATGGACGCCTTACTGCGTTTTCCCTGAAGGTATTCATCGAGGTATGCCTCGAAATTAGAGGCAATATTCCGTGTATTGCTGATGTAGGTATTCTCCTGGTTTGTAATGTAGTTTGAGCTAATTACACTCAGAATAATGACGATGACCAGAAGTAAGGGCAGGAAAAACGCGACATTCAACAGAATCTGAATCCGGGTTGAATAGTTAATGCTGAACTGCGAAAACCCGTAATGAATCGCGTAGATGATAACGATGATGAGTACAGTCAGTACAAGCAGCAGGTATAAAAATGAAAAATTGGAGAAAATATTCTGAAATGGGTACTCGGCCGATGACACAACCACGATGCGGCCATCCTGTCCAAGCTGACCAACATGTTGATAACCATTGGCAATCAATCCTGTACTATACAGCGTCGAATCGGCCAGCAGCGCAGGTGGCATCTTACGATCATAGTTATAACTACCAGCGCTGTAGAGGATTCGATGGTAGGTTGTATCCTTAATAGACTGGCCCTTAAAAATAGCATAGCTGTATTCCTGCGTATCTGGGCTCTGCATGAATTTAGCATCGACAAGCAGTTCCGGATAAACGCTTTTGGGCCGCTCATTGCGCAGTTTTAGATCCAGGACAACATAACCGATTGTGTCAGAAGCTGTTACTGCTCCTGCATTTGCCAACCGAATCGGAATAAAGCAGACATACTGCTTGATAAACTGATTCCCGACTTCATTGACGAAATACACACCAGGATACTGTGTTTTATAGATCGGTCGGCGGTATCGGGCGGTCAATTTCGATAATTCACTGGCATCCGGGCTGATGTCGAGCGGTTGACCATCGGCTCGAAACGACGATACATCAATATCGTATTTGTCGAAGTACTTATCTAAATGAACACTTTTTATCCGTTGCTGAATACGTTCTCTCACCAGAAGCGTATCCTTCCGTAATGAGCGGGCAATCTCCACATCGGTCGTAATCGACTCCTGCGCTTTACTCATCAGAAACTCGCCGAATTCGTCGTTTTCGGCCAATAACTGCGAAGCAAACTCACGCTCGTGAACCAACTGTTTCTTTATTTCCTGCTTATAAACTACATAGGCGGTTGTAACGGCGCACACAAAAGCAGCCAGAAACAGGTAGATCGACGTCCGGTAACGGAACGTATAAAGCGATCGGGAAAAGCGACCTACATAAATCAACAGGAAATAGAGCCCGTTCAACAACAAAATCGGTTCCAGCGACCAGCCTATGCTATAGAAAAGAGCAGCCGACAGTAACGTACCGACCAATAACCAGAGTATCCCGCTGATTACGGGTCGGTTAAACCGAAGAAAAATACTGGCCAGGATATGATTCAGTAAAAAATAAATCGAAGAGATCGTGACGAACACGATTAAACAAACGATTTTCAACAGAGAAAACCGAATATTAAGGGTGATATCCAGCGTAAACTGTGACTTCTCATAAATGTTATTCAATTCGTCGTAACAAATTGAGAATGCCAGATAACTCAATACGACGCACGCAATCGATATAATTTTCTTCGTACCGGGAGGCAAATGGATCAGCTTACCGTAACTCCAGGAGTGATAATAATGGCCAACCCAGTAATAAGCCAGAATAAGAATCACGACCGCATTCAGCAACAAGTCGCCCAGTGACGGCACCAGTACGGATGAAGCATAAAATTTGGCGTTAAACAGATCGGATTCAATAAATAAAAACGGGACGCCAAAATAGAGCATCACCGCACGCAGAACGACCAGATAGACCGCCAGCCAGGCAAAGCCCAGCTCATAGCGCCGACTGCGCTTGAAGCGAGCCAACGCCTGTAGCACGTACAAACCTAGAAAGACAACACCTAATGTGGCCAGAATTACGGTATTGACGGGTGTTGAATGGTTCCGGTACACATCAACTTTGGGAGGTACCACCGAAAACAAATAGACCGGTGTATTGTCATAGATCGCATGATAAACATTCGTCCGGTCGTTGGTAATCGCTTCTGGATCAATGGCAAACAAGGCAGGATTGTAGCCCGACTCTAAATACGTATTACTGTTTCGATACTGTCGAAAAATGTTGACCAGCGAAAAAACATCCAGTGTATCAGCACCACTTCGAACCCGCCGACAACTGACAATGTAGTTGCCCTGTTCGAAATTAATTAACGTTGGAAACGTTACGGAGGCAATTCGGGAATAATCGGGAATAAATCGGTAATCGGACCAGAACAACAATTTAGGCTCGCCACGCTGGCCGGATTGGCGACGAAAAATAAAATAAGGATACTGGGTCGGCTGGCTCATACTGGCAAACGTAGCGTTTGGCGTTTGCCGGACTTTTTCGGCCACCTGGTCCAGTTCGTCGGTACTGACCCGCATCTCCTCCTTCACGCGCTGCTGTACGGCAGTCATGTATTGTTCATCGGTAGCTCCTGGGGCATTTTGCTCCAGAATCCAATAACACAATACCGATAGGCCAACAGCCAGTATAGCTAAAACTAAAAAAATATGTTGTTCAATTCGCTTCACGAACCCAGAGGGAGAGTTTGGTCAAAACTGACCTAAAATCATGCCAATTTTAGTCGGCAGCCTTCAATTAATAGTACTCAGTCAGCTACTTATTGAAAATAGGAATGATTTTTTTCGCCTACAGAAAATAGTCCATTAATAACTGAGAATCTGCCTACTGAGAACTACCCACGGAAGTCTGCTCTTTTTCTACGGTAAAACCACCTGGTTCATACCCAATTTCGGCACCCAGTACGTACAACAAATGCCTGCGATCAATAATGATGCGAACACCTTCAACGTTATACACTTCGTCGGAAGAGCCAGGCACATCGAAACCCAGTAACCAGGATGCTCCACAGCCACCTCCCCGGATACCAATTCGCAAACCGTATTCGTCAGGAATTTTATTGGCCTGTAACGTGTCCATTAACTGCTGCCGCGCTTCAGGCCGAACCCGGACAGGATTATCAAGTACCAGCATAGTTAGTGTGTGGCCAACAGTTTGTGACTTTTGGTAATTGGTTTGCCGACTCAGAATGTGTTGGCGCGTCAGCCAGCCAACGACCATAAACCGAAAGCCTTTTTCCAAAATTACCCATTTTTAACTAAACAACGTTTTTCCTTTTATGGAGTTGCTGAGTGATTTTTTAAAATTGATTGTACCCGCCGGATTGGTGCTCTATGGCATGTATGTGACCGTTAAGCTATTGCTGGAACGGGAAGCTGACCGTCATCGTTTTGAGGTTAAGACCCGCTACACCGAAACGGTTGTACCTGTCCGGTTGCAGGCTTACGAACGAATGGTGCTCTTTTTAGAGCGAATCAGCCCGAACAACCTCTTATTGCGATTAGGTGGAACTGCCACCACAACGCTGGAGTTTCAGCAACGACTTTTACAGGAAATCCGGGATGAATATAACCATAATTTATCCCAACAGGTCTACATGAGTCAGGCCGTCTGGGATAAGATTCAGGCCGCTATGAACGACGTAATGACACTTATTAATCAGGCATCCGGCGACACTCGGCCCGATGCGCCTGCCCTTGAACTCTCCAAGCGTATTTTTGAGCGTATTATTCAGAAAGACCGACTACCAACTGCCGAAGCACTCAAGGCCGTAAAAGAAGAGATCCAGGTTATGTTTATGTAAGCTCGAAACCCATGCCCGATTTAACACGATCGTGTTTGATACGAATGCATAAGGTTTCCTCCTTTAAATAAATACCGCTGCTGACAATGTGAGTGCTTTCTGGAATGCGTCCTGGTTAAGATTAAGCGAAACGCCCTCATTCGTGAGTGTCTCAATAATTTCTTCGGTTGGCAGGTTTCCCGTCAAATCGTCGGCCGCCATCGGGCAACCACCAAAACCGCGTAGAGCCCCATCTATTCGCTGAACACCCGCCCGAAGTGCGGCCTTCACCTTAGCAGGAGCTTCCCCTGGCAGGGCATGAAGATGCGCCCCAAATTCGACGTCGGGGAATGTGGCTAACAACTGGCTGAACAGCCTTTCAATCGCTTCCGGCGTCGATGAACCAACCGTGTCGGAAGGAGCAATGATCTGAACACCCATATCAACCAGTCGGCCGCTAAAATCAGTAACGAGTTCGGTGCTATACGGATCGCCATAAGGATTACCAAACCCCATAGACAGGTAAACAACCAGCTCTTTATGGGTCTGTATGCACAGTTTCTGTATCTCCTCGACCTCCACAAATGCCTGTGCAACCGACTTGTTGGTGTTTCGTTGCTGAAACGTTTCGGACACCGAAAGCGGAAAACCTACATACTGAATTTCAGTGAAGTTCGTCGCTTGCTCGGCTCCCCGAACGTTGGCGACAATAGCCAGTAATTTTGTCTGGGTATCGGCCAGATTCAGTCCCGCCAGTACGTCGGCCGTGTCGCGCATCTGTGGAATGGCCTTTGGCGACACAAAGCTGCCAAAGTCGAGCGTGTGGAAACCCGCTTGCAGCAGGGCATTGAGGTACCTGATTTTCAGATCCGTAGGCACGAAATGGGCAAGCCCCTGCATCGCATCGCGCGGGCACTCGATAAGTTTCATGGTCGTGGAGCGGCTTGACGCGATAAGACAGCCAGCAATAACATAACAGCCGCACAGATAGCCAGTCCACCAGCCTCGCGCGCCATTTCTATATTCATACTCCGCATACCGACTTCGCTGAACAGGAATCCCTCAAACACGGGAGGCCACTGATAAATAGCTGCGATTACGTAAAAAAGAGCCATTATGACCAGAAACCACCAGCGAGCTACACCCGCATAGGTCATAAAACAAGCCGCAGCGGCCAATCCATAGATCGGTATCCAGACCTCCGGGTCAGGATCGTTATACTGGAAGGCTGCAAACAAAACAAAAAGCAGCCCAAAAATGATAGCAAGAATCTTACGCATACAGTGATTACCTCATTGATCAATTAGCGACAATATTCAGCCACGGCATTAGCCGCATCGGCATAGCCCAGATTTTGTGCCTGTTTCAGACTCAGGCACCCCCCTTCGCGCTCGTTTTGCAGGATCTGAGCTATACCCAATCCATAAAAGGCTTTACCAAATTTTGGGTCGGCCTGCACAGCCTGCTGAAAATCGATCGTAGCTCCAGCCAGGTCTTTTTGCTGGAATCGCAGATTGCCCCGATTATATAAAGCAAGCGCATTCTTCGGATCTAAGGAAATAGCCTGTGAAAAATCGGTCAGGGCGGGTTGAATCTGCCCCTGTGCTGCAAATAACTGACCCCGGTTCAGAAAAATTTCAGCACTCATGCTGCGGCTCGAATCGGGCGCCAGCCGGATGGCGTCAGAATAATCTTTCAACGCACCCGGCAGATCGTTCTGAGCAACCTTCAATAAGCCCCGATTGTAATAAGGGCGATAAAAGTTCGGATCCAGCTTAATGGCCTGATCGTAGTCCATCGTTGCATTGGCGTATTCTTTAAGCTCAAAATAAGCGACACCGCGCGAGTTAAACGCTTCGGCATTGCCAGCGTCGGCTTCCACAGCCTGATTCAATACCTGTACTGCTTCCCGGAATTTACCCTGTTTTAAATAATCTCTTCCCTGTTCAATCGTTTTATCTGTCGAGGTACAGGCACTGATAATGAACAGCGTACAAAAAAAACTATAAAAAGAACTCTTCATCACGAATGTATTTTGGCGCAAAGGTACAGTCGAAATTTGGTCGTTTGACTAACAATTGCTTAACTTTGCATCGGCAAATCGGTGCTACCAGCTCCTGCTGAATCCCCCAGGTCTTGACCGAAGCAAGGGTAGGTGGTCGTAGCGGTGAGACATTGGTTTGCCATTTTTTGTTTCCGTCCTACTGTGTATTAGTTTCGCGGGAGCAATTAATTTGTTTAGCGGGTTATGCGGGTTAGCTGTATCAGACCGCTAAATTCCTTAAACCCAACATGGACCTGCTTAGCCAACTTACCGCGTCGTTTCAGGACGCGTTCCATTCTGATCCGATCCTGATCTGCTCTCCTGGCCGCGTTAATCTTATCGGTGAACATACAGATTATAACGAAGGGTTCGTATTGCCCGCAGCCATTGACAAAGCGATCTATCTGGCCGTTGGTCCACGCGACGACGACGAACTTCATTTTGTTGCTTACGATCTGAATAAAACCTATCACGGTACAGTCAATGATCTTACCTCAACGCATACCTGGGCTGACTATCTTCTGGGCGTAGTTGCCCAGTTCCGGTTGTTAGGTCAGCCTATACGGGGTTTCAACTGCGTTTTCGGTGGAACGATTCCAATGGGGGCTGGTTTATCATCGTCGGCAGCGTTGGAAAATGGCGTCGGTTTTGCCCTTAACGAACTCTTTGGTCTGGGCCTGGATCGGATAACGCTACTCAAACTATCGCAACGAGCCGAGAACGATTTCGTTGGTGCCAAGGTCGGTATTATGGATATGTTTGCCAGCATGATGGGTAAGGCCAACCATGTCATTAAACTGGACTGCCGTTCGCTGGAATATACCTATGCACCCCTGCAAATGGACGGAATCAGCATCGTTCTGTGCGATTCAAGGGTGAAACACTCTTTAGTTACTTCCGAATACAACACGCGCCGGGCTGAATGCGAAGCGGGGGTTCGGTTTCTGAAAACGTTTTATCCCGAAATCAACAGCCTGCGCGATGTGACGATGACCATGCTTGACACGCATCTGAAAAATACCCAGCCGTTAATCTATCGCCGGTGCGCCTATGTAGTACAGGAGAATCAACGACTGCTCGACGGGGTAACCGCTTTAGAAGCGGGTGATATCAAAACATTTGGCCAGTTGATGTATGGGTCACACGAGGGACTCAGTCAGTGGTATGAAGTGAGTTGTCCTGAACTGGATGCTCTGGTCGACATTGCCCGCGAACATCACGGTGTACTGGGTGCCCGGATGATGGGCGGGGGTTTTGGCGGCTGTACCATTAATCTGGTACGAGAAGACGCACTTGATGATTTTACGCACCTGATTACCAAACAATATAAAGCCAGAACGGGTAAAGATACGTACCTTCACGCCTGCAAAATTCAAAATGGTACGAACCTAGTCAGTAAGTCAGTAAGTTAACAAGACAGCGTATATTTTATGTATTCGTTCCTTTTAGCTTCCGGGCTTACCAGCTTACCGACCTACTTAATTCTGTTTAACTATGAAATTTTTCATTGACACGGCCAATCTGGCCGACATTCGCGAGGCTCAGGACATGGGCGTTCTCGACGGCGTCACGACCAACCCATCGTTGATGGCCAAAGAAGGTATCACCGGCAAAGACAACGTGATGCGCCATTACAAACAAATCTGCGAAATCGTAGAAGGTGATGTAAGCGCTGAAGTTATCTCCGTCAAATACGATGAGATGATTAAAGAAGGCGATGAACTGGCCGAAATCGACGAGAATATCGTGGTGAAGGTTCCAATGACCGCCGATGGTGTAAAAGCGATCAAATATTTCTCAGAAAAAGGCATTCGTACCAACTGTACTTTGATTTTTTCAGCGGGTCAGGCACTGGTGGCTGCTAAAGCAGGCGCTTCGTTCGTGTCGCCGTTCGTTGGCCGGTTAGATGATATCTCGACCGATGGTATGGCCCTGATCGAGCAAATCGTAACTATTTTCACGAATTACGGTTTCACTACCGAAGTACTGGCCGCTTCAGTACGTCACCCGATGCACGTTATTCAGTGCGCTGAAATCGGAGCCGATGTTATGACAGCTCCATTGAGCGTTATTAAATCACTGCTCAACCACCCACTGACCGACAGCGGTCTGGCTAAATTCCTGGCTGACCACGAAAAGGCTAACTTACCGGTTAAAAAGTAAAAAAATAGTTGTCAGTCGCTGATCGTTAGTGATTCAACCAAACTTGCTAACGATCAGTGACTGACAACTGATAACCAAATCTATGTTTTCTACAGAACCCGTTCTTAGTATAGACCACGCGGACATCTACCAGGGCAGTAAACTGATTTTGGGCGATGTATCGTTTCAGATAAATAAAGGCGATTTTGCTTATCTGATCGGCCGAACGGGCAGCGGGAAAACATCATTACTAAAAACACTATACGCCGATTTATGGCTTCAGAATGGGAAGGGTTTCGTAGCTGGCTATTCGCTCGATAAGCTTAAACCCCGCGATGTTCCTTTTCTGCGCCGTAAAATTGGTATTGTCTTTCAGGACTTTCAGCTGTTTCCTGATCGCACGGTTGAAGAGAATCTACGGTTTGTGTTAAAAGCAACCGGCTGGTCGAACAAAGCCGATATGAATAACCGCATTGCCGATGTATTGATGCAGGTTGGCCTCGGAACCGCCCAGAAAAAAATGCCCCACCAGCTTTCGGGGGGCGAGCAGCAACGGGTTGTTGTTGCCCGTGCCATGCTGAACGAACCCCTCATTCTGATTGCCGATGAACCTACCGGTAACCTCGATCCAGCAGTTTCGGATCAGATTATGAAGGTTTTTCAGGCCATCAACAACGCCGGAACAGCGGTGCTCATGGCTACCCACAATTACGAACTGCTCAATAAGTATCCGGCCCGCGTGCTGCGTTGTCAGGACGGGCAGGTAATCGAACTGGGTGGGTAAGCTTATCCTACACATCATCTAAAAACGATAACCGATACTAATTCCTGCCGAGGATAAGGTACCCAGTAAGCTTGTTCTTACATCAGGGGTTAGGAAATTAGTCGAAACTCCAACTCGAATGCCAGCAATCAGTTTAGGAGTGATTGAATAGTAATAATTGGTTTTGAGATTAATCCCAGCATTGAATTCCCCCTGATAGGTTCTGGTGAAAGTTACTTTTTCTATTTGCTGGCCATTCGAAATTCCAGTTAAGTCGGAGATGATGCCATTTCGCTGATACCAGATGGATGGGCCAGCCCCAACCTGAAACGCATGCTTTTCTGTTTTGACCAGATTAAATAGAAAACTTAAGTCACCTGCCATACGCTGCGAACGAGTCCCCTTATAAAAATAATCGAATGGCAAAAAATTTTCCCTTAGATAGTGGTCTATGTAGCCTAAACTAACTTCATAATTCCATCGGCTCGACTTGACCTCCTGAGTTCTGATTAGCGAATACTTAAAAGTGGTGGATTGCCCAGGTTCACTACTACCCACATGATTTGCCTCAACAGCTATGCTTATTGCGGATTTGGGTAGTTGCTGTTGAGCCCGTAAAGGCCAGGAAAACAAAAAAAGGAGGCCGATTAAAAATACATTTTTCATGGGCAATATTACCATTTTCTATCCATTTAAAGCAATATTAGTTACATCAATCTTTAAAAGTTTATATAATCTATTTTACCATATAATTATACTTAAAATAAAAATATCTAATGAATAATAGCGCCTATTTGGATAAATTCTAACTATTTAGGCATTTACAATTCACATCTCTTAATAATTTTAGTATATTTTAATGAATTTATAAAATAAATTCATTAACAACAATTTGTAACCTATTAATATTTTTTAATTAAAATTTCTTTAAAAAATCCCATCCTAATTTATTTGATTGCTTTTATTGACCGGAAAGCTTGTATGAGCAAGCTACTGCCAATACAAAATGAAAGATTCGAAAAGCAGCATGCGATTATCTGTATAGATGTTGGCCTTGAGACCGACTTACCGAAGCTGTACCGGCGAAAGTGGTTGTTCTTTTAGGTTTTCCCTAACTACGCCCATACTGAGTAACAGGGCGGTAGCCATAAATCCAGCCTATTCTCCTCTCATCCTAGTTTTAAGGTACGAAGCCGGCAAGATTGCGTATGTTTACTTTTTACGTATTTTTTTGAGTACTCGATTTAGCTTTCTTTCACGTACTATGAACAATTTTGTTTGGAGCGCACTGTTGCTGGCTTGCTCCGCATTGACAACGCCTGTGTGGGCAGCCGGGCCAGCCCCTCTGGTCTACGAGGTTGACCTGAACAACCGGGCTGACGATCAGTTTAAAGTTACCCTTCATGTCGATGGACTGAAACCGGAAAACGCTGTTTATCAGTTTGCATCGACAGCACCAGGCACCTATCAGGTCATGGATATTGGTCGTTTTGTCCGTTCGTTTCAGGCATTCGATAAAAAAGGTAAGGAGCTGAAAACCGAGCAGGTTTCGACTAATCAATGGAAAATTGAGCAACCTGCTCAGGTACGCCAGATTCGCTATCAGATTGCCGAAACCTGGGATACGCCCGTTAAGAAAGATGTCATTTACAGGATGTGCGGCACCTCGATTGAGCAGGATCATGCCCTCATCAACGGACAGGGCGTGTTTGGTTTTCCGCAGGGCATGCAGGCAACTCCACTGGCCGTAAAAATCAATTACCCAATGGAGTGGACCGTAGGCACGGCACTTGAAAAGAATAAGGATGGGTATTTTCTGGCCGATAGCTACGACCGCATTGTCGATTCACCCATTTTGCTGGGACGCCTGACCCGCGCCGAAACTACGGTGGGCGGAGCTGCCGTTGAGATGTACACCTATTCGAAAACCGATCAGGTTACGTCCGAGCAATTGCTCAACAGCATGCAGTCGATGCTTCAGGCGGCCGGAAAGTTTTTGAAAACGCTGCCCGTAAAGCGCTATACCTTTTTATACCATTTTGAGGATGAAAGCTGGGGAGCCTGGGAACATTCCTACAGTTCGGAATACATATTCAAGGAAACTCCCTTTTCTCCTCGCCTGGCCGAAACAGTTACGTCCATTGCGGCCCATGAGTTTTTTCACGTTGTTACGCCATTAAATATTCATAGCGAGCTGATCCAGCAGTTCAATTTTGTTACTCCTACCCCCTCCGCCCATCTTTGGTTGTATGAAGGGGTAACGGAATGGGCCAATGGGGCCATGCGGCTACGGGGTGGCCTGACTGATCTGCCCGCTTACTGCGACGAACTGAGTCAGAAAGTAAAGATCGATCAGCAGCTGGACACGACCTACAGTTTGCTAAAACTCGCGCTGACGTGCTATACACCCGAAGGCCAGAAACAGTACGGAAATATCTATAACCGGGGTGCGCTGGTGGCTGGTTTGCTCGATATCCGGCTCCTTGAGTTGTCGGGTGGGCAGCGTGGCCTTCGGGAAGTAATCAACGAGCTAACAAGTACCTATGGTCCAAATCGCCCATTTCCCGATAAAGAATTCTTCGACATTTTCGCGCAGAAAACCTATCCAGAAATCACTGATTTCTTCAATCGGTATGTCAAGAATGCCGAACATTTGCCCCTTCAGGAGTACTTCGGTAAAGTCGGAATTTTGTATAAGCCCGTTTTCGCTACCGGCAAAAAACTCCCCTCACTGGGCATGAGACCGGTTCCGGTGAATGATACCCTTCGGTTGAAACAGGTGAGTGAGCCACTGCGTCAGGCTGGTATACAGGAAAATGACGAATGGATCGCGTTCAATCAGCAAACGATCGATCAATCAACACTCCCGACAATTCGGGAACAGATTCGCGGACTCAAAGCGGGCGATCCGTATGAGCTGACCGTTCGGCGTAACGGGCAACCCATAACTATCAAAGCCACCATGCAGGAAATTCCCGAAGTAAACCGTTACGTGTTCGAGCCAAACCCCCAGGCGACTCCGCAACAACTCGCGCTCAGAGAACGCTGGCAGAAGAATTTGTAGGCGTAAAACTGAAAATAACGAATAAGCCCCAAAGCTAAGAGTATATCTTCGGGGCTTATTCGTTACAGTAGTTTATCGTAATGCGGATTTCAATGTCACGAAGTAAATCCGGTTTTTATCGACCTGGCCGGTAGCGGGCAACAGTTTGGTGGTGAAGCCATTTTTGCCATCATCCAATACGCCGAAATCGTCATCATTGGAAATCGCCAGTCGATTACGACCAATCAACGCTATTCCTTCTGCTTTGTCGTGTGGATACACCGGCGAAATGTCGGTGATCAGATCAAACACGAGCGTTTTCGAAACAGGCACGATGCCAGCCGCAGTCAGGCCCGCTTTATCTTTCAGCTGGTCAACTGTCATACCGTTATAGAGCTTGCCCCCATCGCCATTGAACGAGTCGGAAATGTCGGTAGCTCCGGCCAGATCGAATTTATAAACCCGCTTAAACTTGGCCGGTTTGGCTGGATTACCGCCGTAATCGCCGTCACGTTCCAGCGTCAGGAAAGTTGTATTGGTTATGGCAGCAATTTCACTACAGCCAGTCAGGCCAGGATCTTCCATCAAATAAACGTATTGTTTGGTAGCACCAGTCGCGATTTCAAATGTAAGTATCCGAAGAACAGTTGAGTTTGTGACAGCCGCCGAAGATGGATTGTATAGGGGTGACTGCATTAAGCCAACCAGGGTTTTTCCGTCAGGCGTAATAGTCAACCCTTCCATACCGCGATTCGGCCGACGACGGGCAAACACTTTCGGAATAATACGCCCACCGGTTCCAGTCCCAAATGGATTGACACGCTCAATGGTCTTTCCGGCTGGATCAACGTGTACCAGGTGAGGCCCGTATTCATCGCTTATCCAGAATGAACCATCCGGCATCAGGACCAATCCTTCGGAGTCGATACCATCCGGATCAGGTGAAATGGTTTTCCCATTCAGGTCGATGGCAATTTCGCCCGTATTACCCTGTCCAACCGGATTCGGTAATCCCGTCAGGAGCTGACCGCTGGCATTTTTCAGCAAAATCGTTTCTTCCAACACAATCTGATCGCCCACGATCCGGAACTTACCAATCTGCGGTGTAAAGTCGGCTTTACCGAAAATAATGGAATTGGCCTGAACGCCCGCAGCATTAGGTCCCCGGTCGGTGAGCAGGTAAAACACGGATGGATCGTTGAGGGATGGAGCAATCGACGAACCATATCCACCATTGTAAATCGTTGTCCCGTTGGGCGCTGTCGATAGCGTTTTAGGGTTACTGGCTTCTACAAATGCCGGATAGGTGAAGCCATCGATCTGGTTAAGTTCATCCTGACAGCCTGCCAATAATAAACCACTAATAAATACTCCGCAGACAGCGCGGGAAAGAGGGGGTAGCTTTACGTTCATGAGGGGTGAAATAAGCAAGAGATAATCACACAAAGCTAAGGCTGCCATATTACCTGAATATTACCTAATACTGCTCATTATTAAACTATTATAAAATTGATAAGGCATCTAATCACTCCTGTTGCAGATTGCTATAAAGCACTGTAGTTTTCGTGATTATGCATGGTTTTTATGGTTGGTCGGTACTGCTCGTTGGCGTACTAATTTCGCATACGCTTCGGGCGCAACGGTCTTTGCTATCTGGTCATGCTGACGTAAGCATGTATGGGGCCAATGCGTCACAAACACCCTTTTGGCTACGCACGAATCAGTGGGGTGTTGTACCTCCTAACACACCAGCCGTTAGCCTGCAACTGGGTATCTGCCGCAGCTATAAACAGACCGATTCGCTCCGTAAGCCCTTGGTTGATTGGGGATTCGGGGTCAAAACAGTCGGAAATCTGTTACAGAATGCCTTATCAGCCAATTCCCGACAGGTTCTGCTGCCGGAAGCGTACGTAAAAGTCCGGCTTGGCCGATTTGAGCTATGGGGCGGACGTCGTCAACAGATTATTGGCCTGGTTGATACAGTTCTTTCATCCGGTTCGTATTCTGTGTCCGGCAATGCCCTGCCAATTCCGCAGATTCAGTTCGTTCTTCCTGATTTTTTACCGTTGCCTTTTCTGGGCAACGCGGTGGCCGTTAAAGGAAGCTTTACGCATGGTTGGTTCAACGCTCCCTACATACGGGGCGTAAACCTGCATCAGAAAGCAATTTTCCTGAAATTGGGTCGCCCTTCATCCCGGCTCCACGGAATCGTAGGCCTGAATCACGAAGTACAATGGGGAGGTTATGCCGATTATCTTAAAAACTCTCCCTTTGCGGTCGATGGTCATCTAACGACCAATTTCGGGGACTATTTAAAGAGTGTCGTGCTGGGAATTATTCCCAAAGATTTAGGAAACATCCGCTACACAAGTTTCGACGCGGCCAATCGAATTGGTAACCATCTGGGCAGTATTGACATTGGGCTGAGCCTGATCTTACCAGCCTCATCGTGGTTTATTTACCATCAACATCCCTACGAAGATGCCAGTGGTTTAAGCTGGCGCAATGCTCCCGACGGTTTATACGGTTTGCGGTGGCTCAACCGGCAGACAAAATCGGCGGGCAATCGTTTCTGGACATGGCATCGCGTGTTAGGCGAAGTGTTACTCACGAGAGATCAATCAGGACCTTATTTTTCGGCCCCTGGGCAAACCTATAAAGGAGCTGACAACTATTACAACCATTCCCAGTATGTGGAAGGATGGTCTTATTTTGGGCAAACCATTGGAACGCCTTTTCTGATACCGCGCCCGATGCTGTCATCTACATCAGAGCCGGGTGAATTTTACTTTCCCAGTAATCGGGTTATTGCCTATTACGCAGCATTCGAAGCCTCGATAAAAAATCGGATTAGCATGACCGGGCGGTTTTCCTACAGTCAGAATTTTGGCACCTATTCAACTCCTTTTCGGTCGGTTGAAAACCAATTTTCGGGGATGTTGAGCGCCAGTATTCCCTTACCATTGTTGCACAATAGCGTGCTTTCGGTAGCCCTGGCCGCCGATCAGGGCCAGTTATTGGCAAAGAGTATGGGGCTGAGGGTTGGTTTACGTCGGCAATGGTAATAAACAAAAAAGCCATCCGGTTAGGCGGATGGCTTTTGACTGTCAATGTATTGTTTTACCGCTTGGCTGTCAGATAGGCAAACGGAATAATCATCTCTTCGAGCGATACACCCCCATGCTGGAAGGTATTTCGATAATGATTGACGTAATAGTTGTAGTTGTTCGGATACGCAAAGAAATAGTCCTCCAGGGTGAAAACATAGGCGGTTGAAACGTGCGGCTTGGGCAGAAATAATCGCTCGGGCTTACGGCCCACAAAGAGGTGGTTGTCATCAAAGCCAAGGTTCTTACCCTGTTTGTAGCGCAGGTTTGTGTTCGTTTCGCGATAGCCAACAATTTTGGCGGGTTTCTGAACCCGAATCATGCCGTGGTCGGTCGTTATAATAAGCCGCCCGCCTTTGGCCGCAATTTTCTGGATAAATTCCAGCAGGGGCGAATGCAGAAACCACGACCGCGTTATTGACCGATAGGCCGACTCATCGGGAGCTAGTTCCTTAATCATCGCCATGTCGGTACGGGCATGCGACAGCATATCGACGAAGTTGTAGACAACTACGTTCAACTGATTCTGCAACAGGTTATTGAAGTTATCGACCAGCGATTTCCCCTGATTGACATTCAGGATTTTATGGTACGACATTTTTACGTTCAGGCGACTTTGCTCAAGCTGCCGACGCAGAAATTCGTCTTCGTGGTTATTCAAACCCTCGTCTTCGCTATCGTCGTTAACCCACAGATCAGGGTGTTTACGCTCCATTTCGCTGGGCATCATTCCCGAAAAAATAGCATTTCGCGCAAATCCGGTCGTGGTTGGCAGAATGGAGTAGTACGACGACTCTTCTTCGACCGTAAAATAGTCGCTCAACAGCGGCTCAATCACCTTCCACTGGTCATAGCGCAGGTTATCGATCAGGATAAAAAATAAGGGGCCAGTGTTTCCGTTGCTGGCCTGATCCAGTAATGGAAATACTTTTTTCCGCATCAACTGGTGCGACATGACAGGACTTTCGGCCTTTGGATCATTGAGCCAGTCTTCATAATTATCGATCACAAACTTGCAGAAGGTAGAATTCGCTTCACTTTTCTGCATGTTCATCACCTCGCCCATGCTTCTATCCTGCGACTGATCAAGCTCAAGTTCCCAGTAAATCAGCTTCTTATAAACGTCGGCCCATTCCTCAAAATCCATGCGGTCATTATACTGCATCGATATATTCCGGAAATCCTGCTGATAGCCGATGTTGGTACGTTCGGTCACCAGTCGTTTGTTATCCAGGATTTTTTTGACCGATAGCAATATCTGGTTGGGATTGAGCGGCTTGATCAGGTAATCGGCAATTTTAGAACCGATCGCTTCCTCCATGATGTGCTCTTCTTCGCTCTTGGTGATCATGACAACGGGCAGATTCGGCCGCAGCTGTTTGATTTGCGAAAGCGTTTCGAGGCCGGTCATGCCGGGCATCATTTCATCTAAAAATACAACGTCGTAGTTGCTCTGCTCTACCTCTTCAAGTGCATCCGCCCCACTATTAACGGGTGTCACTTCATATCCTTTGTTTTTCAGAAAAAGAATATGTGGCTTGAGCAGATCAATCTCGTCGTCGGCCCAGAGTATCGAATAATTTTGCATGTAGTTCTGGCTTTTCAATTAGTAATAATATGTTGGATAAGCACCTGAAATACTTTCGGTTAGACGTAAAACGTTTTGTGATCGAAAGGTAGGAAACACGATCCAATCGGGTGAAAGTATGAATCAGAAGATTACCTTCTACTAAACATCAAACGCCCGTATGTGTTTAGGCGGTTCATAATTAAGGTTTTTTAACACAGCAAAGGAATTCGAAAAAGAGCTATAAATCAGACATAAACTGACTATCAAACCGTTCTTGATGAAACTTGGGCCGATTTTTACGTTAATTTTACAATCAACTCTATTTTAAACGCTCCAGCGGTTTTTGGTTAGTACTAACCCATGAAAAAATATACAGTCCTCATTGCCCTGCTGCTTTTGATGAGCCGTATTGCAAGCGCCCACATCGTGGCCGATTCAGTGGGTGTTGAGAAAAAAGACGGCAAGCGATTTATCCTACACCGAGTCAATCAGGGTCAGACACTCTACGCCATTGCCCGGCGGTATTCCAGTTCAGTCAGTGCCATCAAAGCGGCTAACCCAACCATGGGCGATGCCGTTCGATACGCTCAGATTGTTCGGATTCCGATACCCGAAGGCTCGTTAAGCAGGAAACAGGAAAAAACCATTGACAAGGCCATCCGGAAAGATGAGAAAGCCAAAGAGCGGCTGGCAAAAAATAATTCGGATGCTACGACAAAAGCAACAGCCCAGCAACAAAATAAGGAAGCCCGTAAGAGCAATGATCCAGCTAAAGCCGGTATACACATTGTAGAGCCCGGTCAGACCTTATACAGTCTGGCTGTACGATACGGTGTCGCTCAGTCTGATTTGCGCAAATGGAATAGCTTGCCCGGCAATAACGTTCTGATCGGTCAGGCATTGATTGTGAGCGAGAAAGCCTATCAGGCCCGTACGCCCTCGGCTCCCGTTGTTTCTGTACCGGTAAAGACGCCCAATCCTGCCCACCCCGATACGCCTACACGAACTTCGCCCAAACCGGATCGGCCAACCCCGAAAAAAAACGAAGAAACAGTAACGGCAAAGGCAGAAAATCCAACTCCAAGACCCGACAATGCTGGCTCGCCTAAAACCGAAAATCCATCCGCAGCAAAAACCGAGGAGGTCGTGGTCGAGATACCCCACCCCGGCAATGACGCGCCTATGCCGACCCGTGGCCGACGCATTGCCACCAGCGGAGTTGCTGAAATGATTGAAGGTGACGATTCCGGCAAATATTTAGCCCTCCACCGCAAAGCGCCCATTGGTACGCTCGTGCAGGTGCGAAACGAGTTCAATAATCAGAGTTTATGGGTAAAAGTGATTGGCCGCCTGCCCGACACGGGAGTCAATGACAAGATTCTGATAAAACTCTCGACACAGGCATTCGCGAAACTTTCCCCCGAAGACCGACGTTTCCGAGCTGAGGTCAGTTATATAGCCCCTTAAACATAGTAGTACGGTTTGTATGTTTTATAGTTTGTAGCTACAGCGAACAACTGAATACAAACCGTGAAGTCAGTATGGAAACGAAAGAAGAACGCATTGCCCGACGCATTCGGGAACGGGATAAGAAAATGAAAGCCTCACCAGGTTATGTAACATTCAGCATCATGTTTACGCTGGCTTATCCGTTCATTGCGGTATTCACGTTTGTTATGTCGACGCTATTGGCCGTTTTTTCGGGGATATCCCGGGCAATGGCCTGGGTCGTTAGTGGGGGGAAATCACATTGACACACACCGAGCTTTCCGATTTACTCAACCAGAAGGCCGATTGTAATAATCGGCCTTCGTTCATTGAACGCGATCCGATCAGTATTCCGCATCGCTTTTCCCGAAAACAGGACATCGAAATCATGGGGTTCTGGGCGGCTGTGCTGGCCTGGGGGCAGCGTCCTGTCATTTTGAAAAAGTCAGCCGAATTGCTGGATCTAATGGATGGAGCACCCTACGACTTCATCCGGCATCATGAGGAGAGCGACCTGAAACGGTTTCTGAACTTCAAGCACCGCACCTTTAACGCTACGGATGCGCTCTATTTCCTTCATTTTTTTCGCCAATATTACCAACAGAATGACTCGCTGGAAGATGCGTTTCTGCCGCTCGTACCAGCCAATGGCAATCCCGTTGCCCGATCAACGGTTGAGGCCAATCTTATCATTTTCCACGATCGTTTCTGTGGATTGGCCGATTTCTTTCCTGAGCGAACGCGCAAGCATATTGCCACACCCGCCCGAAATTCGTCGTGTAAACGACTGCTGATGTTTTTGCGCTGGATGGTTCGGCATGACGATCGTGGTGTTGATTTTGGTATCTGGACACGCCTTCGCCCGGATCAGCTGGTGATTCCGATCGACGTTCATGTTAATCGGGTAGCTCGTAAACTTGGCCTGCTCAGTCGCCCGCAAACCGACTGGAAAGCCGCGCTCGAACTTACTGACACACTCCGTCAATTCGACCCAGGCGATCCTGTACGCTATGACTTCGCTTTGTTTGGACTCGGCGTTGAAGGCGAAATGTAGTTTTCGGGGTATAACCTCTTGGAACTGGTTATTTTTTCCGAGCGTAATAATAAATAATCTGAGGTTCTCCGTCCAGTTCCTCGGTCGTTGTGTAATAGCCCGCCCCATTGCTTGCCCAACCGACCGCTTCACCCTGTAATTCAGTGGCTAATGGTAATCGTAGTGGAACACGTTTGAGCGCATCTATTATCGACTCACCTGGGCGACGTCTGTAATAAAATAGCTTCTCATAGGTGCGGATCAGGATTTCGCTACCATCGGGTGAGAGAGCCGCTGACGTTACATCCTTAAAAGGTATGGCCAGCACACGAGTCATTGTAGTGGTTTGGGTCAGCGATTGCGGGTACGCGGCCCGATAGACCAGCGATCGTTCACCTTTCGACAAAATAAACAGGTCTTTCGTGGCTGAATCAACCAAAATCGCTTCGGCATTTTGAGAACCATCGGGTAGTTGCAACCGAATGATTTCTGCATTTGTGATGTGCCCTTCGTAAGGAAGTCGTTGCCCCACAACGGTAGGTTCGGGGAAACGATAAATCACTTTCTCGGAATACTGGTGCTTATTATCGCCAATATCAGCCAGATACAAATACGTTTCGCCCGCTACAGGTCCGGCACCAATCGCAATATCTTCCCAGTCGCGGTTGGTTGTTCCATCAACGATGAAACTAGCTACCACCTTTCCGTTCTGGTTCAGCAATTGAATTTCATTGGGATTACCGGAGTCTTCTTCGGCCCATAGATACCCCGGATTTCGGCGGCTCGCTACCAAACCGGATGTTTCCAGCAAATCAGAATCGGTCAGAACACCAACCTGTTGTGGTTGCGCAAACAATGTGGTGTCATTCGCCAGATCATGAACACGATACTGAACCCACGACAACGAATCGTCCTTTGTTTCCGCTGTGGTTGTCTGACGGGTTTTCTGACAACTATTCAGTAGCTCCATGAGCCCTACTGTTACTAAAATAATAAACTTCATTCGCTATCCATGAACTTAGCTCCCCATCATGGCTACCAAAAACAGTACCACGAAATCTACTTATATCGGGAAAGTATACTTTTTTTCTTCAACATTACGTCAAGTTACCTGAAGCATACCTTTTACTAGAGGTCATCCAATGGCCCGAGTAAACCATAGTTCACGGTACAACGGCACGACTCTGAGCAAAAATCATGTCCAGAACTCGCCCATACCGGTTCTTTATGAGATTGTGAACTTCAGGATTAAATCATAAACCAACAATAACAGAGGTCACCCGACGGCTTTAGGAGGTTTTATTCTTTAAAATTCTGTTTTAAGCTTGCAAGAAAAATCAACCTGCAACCACCTAACGTTTAGTACTCAGCATCTCATATCTTTTATTCGCTTGCCTACCTCAATTATGTGTCGAATTTATAGCCTGCTCATCAGTTGTCTGCTTTTTCCGGTATCGCTTCTGATTGCTCAGAATAAGCCGAAAAAGGCTTTATTCATCATTGTCGACGGTATTCCGGCGGATGTCATTGAACGGGAGTCGACCCCAAATCTGGACAGTATCGCCAAACAGGGTGCTTACAAACGTGCTTACGTGGGTGGCATAAAGGGCACGTATTCGCAGACACCAACGATCTCGGCAGTGGGTTATAACAGCTTGCTGACAGGCACCTGGGTCAATAAACACAACGTTTGGGACAATAGTATCAAAGCGCCCAATTACCACTACCCCACTATTTTCCGGCTATTCAAAGAGCAATATCCTGCTAAGAAAATCGCTGTATTCTCTAGTTGGCTCGACAACCGCACCAAACTGGTTGGTGAAGGCCTTCCGCAAACAGGGAAACTCCAGTTGGATTATCATACCGACGGGTACGAACTCGATACGGTTCGATTTCCGCACGATCAGGAACGGGATTTCATGGCCCGAATCGATCATCAGGTCGTTTCAGATGCCGTAGAATCCCTCAAAACGCAGACTCCCGATTTGTCGTGGGTCTATCTTGAATATACCGACGACATGGGCCATCGCTACGGAGACAGCCCGCAGTTTGTGAATGCCGTTAAGCGAATGGATGGCGAAATTGGCCGGATCTGGGAAGCTATACGCGATCGCCAAAAAAATCACGGTGAGGAGTGGCAGATTTTCATTACCACCGATCATGGCAGAGACGAACAGACGGGCAAGAATCACGGCGGGCAATCGCCCCGGCAGCGCACTACCTGGTTGATCACGAACACACCAGCGCTCAATGCCTATGCAACGCATTTTCAACCCGCTGTGGTAGACATTATGCCCACGATAGCTCGTTTTTTGAACGTTTCGATCTCAACGGAGTTGAGCCGGGAAATTGACGGAATTCCACTGACGGGGCCATTATCACTTGCCGAACCAACAATACAACAAAGCCCAAATCAACTGGCCGTAAGCTGGAAAGCACTCGCCCAAACGGGAACCGTAAACGTGTGGCTTACGACAACCAATACCTTCGAAACCGGCGGTAAAGACGATTATAAGCTCATCGCCAAGATACCGCTCAAAAACGAACAGGTAGTCATCGACACGCGCAACACACCATCGTCGTTTTACAAAATTGTACTGGAAGGGCCATCGAATACGGTCAATCGATGGGTGGTTTCTGGCGAGAAGAAATAATCAAAAAAGCCCCAGTCTGGCTAGGCGTTGAACGCCAGACTGGGACCTGACTTACAGCAACGGATTTCGCTTTATGTATTTGCCATCCTCGAAACTGATCACGTACTCCGAGGTGAAGTGTTTGCTCTTGATATAGTAATCCGTTGTGATGATTTGCGCCCCTGATTTACAGGCAGCTTCAAACATTTGCTTATCGTTCTGGCGAGCCTGCTTCGTATCCGCGTCAGCACGTGTACGAACGAGGTATCCCTTTTTGACCAGATCCTGAATAGCGGCCAGCTCATTAATCGGATTGTTTCGAATCACAAAAGCAGCTTCGGGTGTACCGGGTTCCGAGTTAGTGAACAACACCCGGCCTTTCAGCGATGGATGTCCCTCAATGTAGGTTGCCCGTTTCGCTCCTGTTTCGTCCAGCACAAACATAAACTTGCCTTTGGCGGCCGCAACCGTTGGCCATTTGCCCGCCAATACCGCTTTTTCCAAGGTTTCGGCACTACCGCGAACATCATCCGGCGTAATCAGATATTGCTTTCCTAAGGTTTCTACTATTACTTTATCTAACTGGTCATACACCTCCGCCGTAAACTTCTCAGGCACCGTAAATCCAGGTCGATTAATCGGTTCATCCTTCGCATTCATGGTGATAAAGACCGGATAATGCCCTTTGTGTGCATCAGACCAGCTCTTTAACTCCTGCAAACAGTTTTTAAACGTCAGGCAGTTGCTGCGAAAATCTATTTCCTGAATGTGAAATACTTTAAAACCAGGCTCCTTCATCACACCCTGCGGATCGTAAGGCGTAGTTTGAGCGTCTTTCCCGGCCCAGTCGAGCCCTTTTGGATGCGCATATTTACCGCCGTTAATATCGGCATAAATATCGATCTCCAGGTTTTGAAGCCCCATCGAAAGCTGGTCTGACAAACCGATATGGCTGTAGTCGATTGATTTCACCATCGACGAATCGACCTGCTTTAATGTCCGCAACAAGGCGGGATCGATAGCCTGTTTATAGCTGTTGTGTGAGCCAATCACCTGAATTTTATTGATTGGCAAACGATCCAGATCAATAGAAATAAACGCGGGAAGAACTACCAGTAGACTGATAAAAGAGAGACGTTTCATAGAAATGTAAAGCGATTCATTTACCTCAGCAAGGTAGTGATGACAGGGTTAAGCAAACGTTAAATTTAGCGTGCTTAGCCTTGCCACAACTCCTGCCTATTATGGGTGAAAGGTTAAGCTAAGGAGTAGAATGCACTTTGGTGTGAGGTCAGGTTTTTTAAACCTGACTCCTGCGAGTTGATAAACCGTATCCGACATGAAGGACGAGGTTTCTCAAAACCTCTTCGTGTCATTTTCTTAAAACTGACACCACTTGGACTGCTTTTGCTGATAAATTCAAGAATCAATAAGAAACGAACTTTTGTAAATTTAGCCCTTTCTCCTACGCTAAAATAGCTTAGTATCAGCTGTGTAAGGAAGCCATTTATTTAGTATTAATCAGTCACTCTCGTATCGAAAAAGTATAAACTGGTTTTTCAGGAAAGAGTAGTAACTCTCCATTTTTTCGCTGCGCCATCAACGTAAACTTAATTATTATCTGATCCGCTGGTTGAGCTTGTTGAACAAAATCGGCAAATAATCGGCCACCGGTTACGTCTACTTGAGCTATTCGGCGGCCATTTCGTGCTAAGGTGACTTCTGCATTTTTAATTAACACTTCCGATTGGAAGTCATTGAAAAAATCATCCGATTTCGTATCCAGTAAAGCATTAAAACGGATTTCTTTACTACCAATCTTTACTCCTGTCTGTTGATTTGTCGGCTTGCCATCTGAAAGTAAAGTGACGCCAACTCGTGGCTTTAGACCCGACGGTAGCGATTGATCAGGGGACTGGGCTTTTAACTTTACTTGCAGGGCTCAATAAAGCAAAGAAAAAGACAGATCGCATAAGAAACATCAGGTTTAGGTTATGGCTAAAACGTCCGAAGTTTATAATTAGCGTATCCGTTTTAACGTGATCTTTATTCTTGTTACGCGATTGGCCATATAGTAAGGCACGATGATTTAGTGACCTTAAAACATAAATAGACTACAAAAAAGGCGATTTATTTAGAGCTCTGAATAATTCAGTCTTGGGGTCTCTATCAATTTTAGGACTTTCGCTTTGAGCCGTGCCACGGTTTGTTTGCGCAGCATCAGTAACCGTGGCACGGCTCAAAGCGAAAGTCCTAAAGTTATAATCTTGCATTTTATAAATAAAAAATAAAAACTGATTGGGGGATTTGATAGGGCTAACTTGTCTTACCTCTACCAAACCCTTCGACTTGATGCCAGCTGACGCATTTCCATTCCGGCGATCTACCGACCCGACACCTACCGGGCCAACGCCTTTGCTGCGGAGCGACCCCGAAGCCCCAACTCCCATGCCCGTCGATAGCGAACAGTTTATCCGAAATGCGTTCGCTACTGATCCAAGGCTTGGCTGCGAGTTGCTCTTTCGGCAGTATTTCGCGCCGTTGTGTAGTCATGCCGTACGGTTCGTATATGACCGGCAGTTGGCCGAAGATCTGGTTGCCGACTTGTTTTACGCGTTTTATACGAAAGAAATTTACCGGCAAATCACGGGTTCCTATCGGGCCTATCTGTATCAGGCCGTACGGAATAAAGCCTACAACAGCCTGCGTTGGGAACTGGGTCGGCAGGAAACTTTACCCGATGATCTCGACCGGCCCGATACCGAAACCACCCAACCCGACCGGCTTCTGCAACAGGACGAACTCTATCGGGCGCTGGAACAGGCGGTTCAGCAGCTGTCGCCCCAACGGCAGCGTGTATTTCTGTTAAGCCGCTTCGAGGGTAAATCCTACAAAGAAATTGCCGAAGAGATGGCCTTATCGCCCAAAACGGTTGAAAATCATCTTCTGCGCGCCATTTCAATGGTTCGGCAATCGCTCCGCCAGCAAAAGCTGATAAGCTGGGGATTCCTCTTCATTGCGGCCTGGTCATAACGCTCAACGCTTTACCCTCTCACCATGGAACCTCCCAAAGAATTGTTATTTACCTACTTCGCTGGTCAGGCAACGTCGGTTCAGCAGAAAGCCATCGGCGAATGGCTGAGCCGTCCCGAAAACCGGGAAATGTATTTCCAGTGGCTCGACGAATGGGAACGCACCTACCCACAATATGCCCCTGATGTGGCGACTCACCTCGGTCAATTCCGGCAACGACTCGATACGCCAAACGACGTTCAGCCACGGTTGTTACGAGTGCTCCCCGATGAAGTTCTCCCGTTCTGGCATCCTGGCCGATGGCTGGTTGCGGCTACGGTTGCGCTTACGCTATTTACCAGCGGCTGGCTGTTCCGGGAATCGCTCTTGTATTCGACTATTACGACCGGCCCACACCAGCTCCGCTCGCTAAATCTGCCCGATGGTTCAACTGTGGCCCTGAATAGCAACTCATCCATACAACTGCCACGCATTGGCTACGGCTGGCTCTCCCGGCGGGTAACACTGACGGGCGATGCGGTTTTCGATGTAAAACATCTTCCCACCAATCAACCTTTTGTTGTCCACACGCATGATGGATTGGCGGTAGAGGTACTTGGTACGGAGTTTTCGGTACGAAGCCGATCTACACGCGCGGAGGTCGTGCTAAAACGAGGAAGGGTCAATCTGCATTATGCAACGAATGACCAACCCGTACAGAATCTGCTCATGAAACCCGGCGACCGGGTTACACTCGACGGACACGGCGCTTTACAACTCCAGGCACGATCCGACACAAACCGGTTTGCTCAATGGCGTTACCGACTTTTCAGTTTCAACGATACGCCCCTGCGTGAGGTAGCTTACCAGATCCAGCGTGTCTTTGGTGTGAGTGTTCAACTCACCGATCCGGCACTGGCCCGACGAACACTAACCGGCACCATCCGGGCGGGTTCTTCCGACGAACTGGCTGAAGCTCTCGCCGAATTACTTGGCCTTCGGGTCAGTCATCGCGATCAACATTTAGTTTTTTCAACTGCTTCCGAAACCCAAATCACTCAATGAGAAAATCGATACCCCTCGCGCTGGTAACGGGTTGGCTGCTAAGCGTAGGCTATGGCCCAACCTTAGCCCAAACACTGGCCTTTGCCCGAACGACTCAGCTTACCAACAAAAATCAGGCAGGCAAAGAGACTAGCCTGATTATTGCCCACCAACCCCTGAAGCAGACGCTTCTACAGTTAAAAGAGCATTATGGTGTAGACATTCTGTTTGAAGAATCAGTCGTGGCACGCCACCTCAGTCCGCTTGAACCGCTCGACCTGACCGTTCGGCTGGAAGCGAATCTCAATCTTCTTCTGAAGCCTTATGGGCTGCGGTTTAAAAAAATGCGGTCGGGTGCGTATCTGATTCTGCCACCCAAAAACGCCGAAAAAACAGCGGCCAGCCAACCAGAACCAACCACGATGGCCGCAACTGCGCCGGTTCCATTAGTGGGTCTGGCGAATCTGCAAGGTGTTCAGTTGACCGAATCTACCCCAATGGATGTTCGGGTGAGTGGTCGGGTTACGGGCGAAATCGGCGAAGCGTTACCCGGAGTAAGCGTCGTTGTTAAAGGCTCGCCCAGAGGCACAACGACCGACTCACAGGGCCGCTATCAGATCAATGTTCCAAACGAAGGCGTTACGCTCGTATTTAGTTTCGTCGGTTACGTCAGCCAGGAACAGGTCGTCGGCAACCAATCTACACTCGATGTAAAGCTCCAACCCGACACCAAGTCGCTGAATGAGGTGGTCGTTGTCGGCTATGGTCAGGTCAAAAAGAGCGACCTGACGGGTTCTGTCGCCAGCGTACCCGTTGAAGAAATCCGTAAAGTAGCGGTAACCTCACTCGATCAGGCATTGCAGGGCCGGGCGGCTGGTGTACAGATTACCCAGAACTCCGGCGCTCCAGGCGGCACAACAAGCATACGCATCCGGGGTGGTAACTCGATTCAGGGTGATAACGAGCCGCTATACGTCATCGACGGTATTCCGTTTAAAAATGATGGAGCCAGTAGTGGCGGCAGTTTCAATGTATTGAGCACACTCAACCCTAGTGATATCGAGTCGATTTCGGTGTTAAAAGATGCCTCATCTACAGCTATTTACGGATCACGGGGATCGAATGGTGTGGTGATCATCACCACCAAACGGGGCAAAGCGGGTAAGTCGACCATCAATTTTGAAACGTATTACGGTATCCAGCAGGTCCGTCGGAAATACCCGGTCCTGAACGGTCGGGAATATGCCCAGTTTGTGAATGATGCCAATACTAACGAAGGCCGACCAGCAGTTTATTCGCAGGCGCAGGTCGATGCTTTTGGTCAGGGTACCGACTGGCAGGACGAGATTTTCCAGCAGGCACCAATGGCCAATTACCAACTCTCGTTTAGCGGTGGTGACGAAAAAACGCAGTACGCCATTGCGGGTGGTTACTTTAAACAGGGAGGTATTATTGTCAACTCCGATTTCGACCGGTATTCCTTCCGAACCAATCTGGACCGAAAGCTTACTAATAAAATAAAAATCGGTAATAGCCTGACGATCAACAGAACTGTTACGAATCAGGCCCGTTCCGATGGTGACTTAGGCAGTGCGGGTTTAGTGACCATTGCCGCGCTTCAATTCCCACCGATCCTGCCGGTGCGCAATGCCGATGGTACCTATTTGCTGACGGACCCGGCTTTGCCCTTTACCGCCGACAACCCCGTTGCGCTGGCCCGCGATAATAAGAACCGGACAACAGCCTATCGTATTTTTGGTAACGTCTTCGGCGACTATCAGATACTTGATGGACTGAACCTGCGCGTATCGCTGGGTATGGATGGAATTCTTCAGAAGCAGGATTCTTACCTCCCCCGCTCGGTGTCGAGTGGACTGGCGCAGGGCGGAGCCGCTTCGATTTTCAATAGCCAATCCGTGACCTGGCTGAATGAAAACCTGCTGACTTATACGCGCACCTTCAACAGTGTACATAATGTAACGGCCTTACTTGGCTACACACAACAGGCCAATCGTACCGAAAACAGTCAGGCTCAGGCCCGTAACTTCGTGAATGACAACTTAGGATCGAGCAATCTTGCGTCGGGTTCCGTACCGCTAACCCCTTCGTCGGGAATTGGCACCTGGGGTCTGCAATCCTATCTGGCCCGTATCAATTATGGTTATAAAGATAAGTACCTGCTAACAGCTTCGTTCCGAAGTGACGGTTCATCGCGCTTTGGGGCTAACAAACAGTATGGCTACTTTCCATCGGCAGCCCTCGCCTGGCGGGTATCGGAAGAAGGGTTTATGAAAAATAATCGGGTAGTCAATGACCTGAAACTGCGGGCTACCTACGGCTCTACCGGTAATCAGGATGGTGTTGGCAACTACCCTGCCTATTCGTTGCTGGCCACTCAGAATTACGTTTTTGGCAATACTGTTTCAACGGGTCTGGGGCCAAATCAGATTGCGAACCCTGATCTATCCTGGGAAACCACCACACAGGCCGATCTGGGCGTGGATGTTGGTTTCCTGAATAATCGAATCACGCTGACAGCCGATGTGTACCTGAAACGCACGAAAGACTTGCTGCTGAACGTAACGGTTCCCAGTACATCGGGCTTCTCGAGCGCCATCAAAAACCTCGGAAAAGTCGAAAACAAAGGGATCGAGCTTAGTATTTCATCGCGGAATATAGACGGTGCCTTCAAATGGAGTACTGACGTAAATTTTGCCCTTAATCGCAATAAAGTGCTTGATATTGGGGGGACACCACAAATTTTTGCGGGGAGTGTCGCCAACATCGGGCAAGGACTGAATTCAGGAATCATCCGGGTCGGTGAGCCATTAGGGTCATTTTTTGGCTACGTCACCAACGGGCTCTACCAAACGACCGACGAACTGACGGCACTGGCTGATCCGCAGGCCAGGAAACCCGGCGACCGTAAATACCTCGATCTGAATGGCGATAAAAAGATCGATGATAACGACCGTACGATAATTGGCCGGGCACAACCCAAGTTCATCGGTGGCATCAGCAATACGTTCTCGTATAAAGGCGTGGAGCTGACCGCTTTCTTCCAGGGCGTTTATGGAAATAACATTCTGAATGCGAACCGTTATGAGCTGGAATACCTGAACGCTACGACGAATCAGGATCGGGACGTACTGAATCGGTGGACGCCGACCAATACCAACACCGATATTCCACGGGCCTCAACAACCCGTCCGGCCAACCGCGTATCAACCCGCCAGATTGAAGATGGCTCGTACCTGCGCTTAAAGAACATTCAGTTAGCCTACAACTTACCCGCATCGGCCCTGAAAACCCTGAAAATTCAGTCGCTACGGGTCTATGCAACGGCGCAGAACTACCTGACCTGGACAAGTTATTCGGGCTACGATCCGGAAGTAAACCGCTTTGGTCAGGACAGTCGCAGCCAGGGCTTTGACTATGCCAGCTACCCCGCAGCGAAAACGATCCTGTTTGGACTTAATGTAGGATTCTAATTGAATGGATCATGAGCAATTGAGAATGGATATTCAATGACTTACCCATTATTCATTGTTCGTTAATTATGTCATAAGCCATGAAAAAACACATAGTCGTTACCCTTCTTCTACTCGGCGCGATGACGTCCTGCGAAGTGCTGGATCAAAAGCCCGAATCGAGTTTTACACCAGCGAATTTTTATAAAAACGCCGACGATGCCAAAGCAGCCGTCAGTGCGGTTTATGATCCGCTGAATAACGCCAATATGTATGGTCAGATCATGTGGATTTTGCAGGATCAGGCTACTGACGATGCGGAATGGGGTAATGGTCGGTCGACGGCCAACCAGCCCAAAAATGAC
The DNA here is from genome assembly GCF_010233585.1 of Spirosoma endbachense. Classification (NCBI taxonomy): domain Bacteria; kingdom Pseudomonadati; phylum Bacteroidota; class Cytophagia; order Cytophagales; family Cytophagaceae; genus Spirosoma; species Spirosoma endbachense. Next base: position 5,063,486 of record NZ_CP045997.1, on the reverse strand, counting down.
CTCGATAAATACACGTTTACACCCGCAACGAACACGTTTCAGTCAATCTGGTCAACGGTGTATTCGGCGATCAACCGGGCCAACGCGGTAATTGCCCGCGTACCGGCTATCCCGATGGATAATGACCTGAAAGCCCGATACGTAGCTGAGGCAAAGTTCATGCGTGGCTTTTATTACTTTACGCTGGTTCGGTTATTTGGCGGGGTTCCTATTATCACTGCTGAAACAACATCGTTGAATAATTTAGCCGTTTCCAGGGCATCCGTAGATGATGTCTACAAACTGATTGTTCAGGATTTTACTGAGGCCGAAACCGTACTGCCAACGACCTATTCGACCGCCGATAAAGGCCGGGCTACCAAAGGAGCCGCCAAAGCATTTCTGGCGAAGGTGTATCTGACCCGCCAGGATTGGACAAACGCATCGACCAAGGCCAAGGAAGTACTCAATTTAGGTGTGTATGACTTATGGGCGAACTTTGCCGATGCCTTCCTGATCGCAAACAAAAACGGGAAAGAAGCGGTGTTTGAAATGCAGGCCCTAAGCGGAGGCTTCAACGAGGGAAGTTTGATGCAAGGCTACATGCGGCCAAATTTTGACCGTGTCAATGGCGTAGCCGGTTTTGGCGATGATCCGGCTACCGACAATTTGTACAAAGCCTATCGCGCCGACGACAAACGGCGAAACGTAACGCTAAAACTTTACTCACTAACAACGACTCCGGCGGCTCCGGCCAGCGTTTTGTTTCCCTGTTACGTCTATAAATACCTCGACCCAGCCTCAACGGGAACCAGCGATGGCGGGAACAATTATCCCATTATCCGTTATCCCGACGTACTGTTGATGTATGCTGAAGCCCTAAATGAACAGGGTGCGAACAATGCCGAAGCGTATACAACCATTAATCGTATTCGCAACCGGGCGGGGCTACCCAATCTGACGGCGAACCTGAATCAGGCTCAGTTTCGGGATAGCCTGCTGCTGGAACGTCGGCTGGAACTAGCCTTCGAAGGGCACCGCTGGTATGATCTGTCTCGCACGAAACGGCTAATCAGTGCCATGAAAGCCCAGAACCCAACCATTATAGTTGAAGAACGGCACTACCTATTCCCGATTCCACAAACCGAACGTGATGTCAATCCGCAGTTAACACAAAATCCGGGTTATTAATGTAGTCCTTTGGCTTCGAGCCGTGCCATGGTTTGTTTACGCACATTAGTAACCGTGGCACGGCTCCAGGCGGCCACTCTCAGCCATAGCCTGTAATTGAGTGTATCATTTTCAGCGGGTTAGTTTTCAGTAGCTAACGCCGGGCTACCCCGCCTGTTATGCACTGAAAACGAATCTCCTGAAAACTGAATCATGCAACGTCGAACGTTTATACAAAGCACACTGGCCATTGCTCCGTTTGCGCACCAGCTTTCATTTTCTGGTAATGAGAGTCCATTGGCAGATCAAAGCCCGGCCATTATCAACGCGGGAATTGGCGGCAACAATACGGTCGATTTGCTGGCCCGGATCGATAAGGATTGTCTGGCACAGCGGCCCAACCTGACCATTCTGATGATAGGTACCAACGACATGAACAGCAAAAAATACGTTCCGCTTCCCGATTATGAGCAGAACCTTCGAACGATCTGCTCAAAGTTGGTAGCTGTCCAAAGTCAGGTTATGCTCATGACGATTCTGCCCGCTTATGAGCCATACTTAATGACCCGGCACAATCCTAAATTTTACCAGCCAGAAGGGTACACCGCGCGCAGAATGAAGGTGAATGATACCATTCGAAAGGTGGCCACCGACAACAGATTCCCATTGCTGGACATGGGTCATATTTTTGAGAAAGTAGGCAATATTGGTCTGGAAGCCAGTAGTCTGATCAAAAATGAAGCCAACAGCCAGAAAACGGATGGGCTTCACCCGACTCCCGAAGGTTACCGTACGATGGCCGTTGCCATTTACACGTTTCTGACCCAAAGTCAGCTGATCAAAAACCGTATCGTCTGCTTTGGCGATAGCATCACCATTGGGGATGGAAACGGCCAGAATTACCCGTCCCACCTCCAGAAATTAGTAGCGTCTTAATCATTCCGTTCCGCATGAAAAAACTGCTTATTCTTTTCGCTTTCGTTCCATTTTTCAGTCCGCTTACGCTTGCCCAAACGGCACCCACAACGGTCGATATATGCATTTATGGTGGTTCATCCGCCGGTGTGATTGCCGCTTATACGGCCAAAAAGATGGGCAAATCGGTCATCCTGGTTGAACCCGGACGGCATCTTGGCGGACTGACCACGGGTGGACTGGGCTATACCGATATTGGCAATAAATACGCGATTTCGGGCATCGCCCGCGACTACTACCGCCAGATTGGGAAACACTACGGCAAATTTGAGCAATGGATTTTCGAACCCCATGTTGCAGAAGACCTCTTCAACCAGTATGTCAAACGCGCCGATGTCAACGTCCTGTATGCGTATCGGCTGGCATCGGTAAAAAAACTAAACGGGTCCATTCAAAGCATTACGGTTGAACCATCGACGGGTTCGGCTCCGTCTCGGGTGATCAATGCCAAAGTCTTTCTCGATTGTACGTATGAGGGTGATCTGATGGCTCAGGCTGGTGTCAACTACACTGTTGGTCGCGAAGACAACAAGGCTTACGGCGAAACCTACAACGGTTTTCAATTACTTGACAAACACCAGTTTGCGGATGGTGTCGACCCCTATAAAGTACCGGGCAAACCTGAAAGTGGTCTGCTCTGGGGCATCAGTACAGCTCAGATCGTTCCGACGGGAACAGGCAACAAACAGGTTCAGGCGTATAATTTCCGTATCTGCCTGACCGGCGATCCGGCCAACATGATTCCGATCACCCAACCAGAAGGGTACGACCCAACCCGGTATGAGCTTCTGCTGCGAGCTATCGAAAAGAATCCCAAACTAGCCTTTAATACCATTCTGAAACCCGACCGGATGCCCAATCAGAAAACGGATATTAACAACAACGGCCCGTTTTCTACCGACATGATCGGTGTAAATTACGACTTCCCAGAGGCCAGTTACGAACGTCGGGCGGCCATTCAGCGGGAGCACGAACTGTATAACAAGGGGCTGTTGTACTTCATCGGGCACGATCCGCGTATGCGTAAAGACATTCAGACGGAGATGCTCAAATTGGGCTATCCGAAAGATGAATACACCGATTCGGGCAACTGGTCGACCCAGATGTACGTGCGCGAAGCCCGGCGTATGATTGGCGACTACGTGATGACACAGGCTAACTGTCAGGGCCGGGAGGTTGTCAAAGATGGCGTTGGTATGGCCGCTTATACCATGGATTCGCACAATTGCCAACGGCTGGTTGTCGAGAAAAACGGCGTAAAAATGGTTAAGAATGAAGGGGATGTTCAGGTAGGGGGCTTTCCGCCCTACCCGATTTCATACCGATGCCTGATTCCAAAAGAAGCTGAATGCAAAAATCTATTAGTACCCGTTTGCCTCTCAGCTACCCATATTGCCTACGGGTCAATTCGGATGGAACCCGTCTTTATGGTGCTGGCTCAGTCATCGGCTGTGGCGGCCAGTATGGCCATCGACGGCAAAACATCGGTGCAGGCTATTGATGTAAAGAAGCTTCAGAATGAGCTCAAAACGAATCCATTAGCCGACGGCAGTACACCCGAAATTCTGGTCGACAATGATGATCCGGCACAGGTTACCCGTACGGGCGAATGGACACGAGACAACAATCCGAAGGGAGCTTATGGCCCTGGCTATTTTACAACGACAGGGACCAATCCGACTCCAAAAACGGTACGGTTCAATCCCGCCGTGACAAAAGCGGGTAACTATCAGGTCTATGTCTATTTCCCCAAACTAACCGGAGCCTCCAGCAAAACAAACCTGATCGTCTCGGATGGTAACCAGACAAAACCCATCACGATCCGCGAATCAGACATTCGGGTCGAAGGGCAAACATCGGGCGAATGGGTGTCGCTGGGATCTTTCGCGCTATCGCCGAATAAGAAAAGCTACGTTGAGGTTTCTACAAGTGATGCCGACGGTATTGTCGTGGCCGATGCGGTCCTGTTTGTACCAAACTGAGAAATTTTATTTAGGCCGCATGGAGGTCGTTTTTCTTATCTTATAGTCCTTTCGCTCAGAGCCGTAGAGCCGTGCCACGGTTAGTCTATCCATCATTAGTAACCGTGGCACGGCTCTACGGCTCTGAGCGAAAGGCTTATCTTATTCAGGAGTTTTGTGGCCTTTCTAACAAACCTGCACTACTTCCACATTCAGTAGTGCTCCAAGCTTCCTGAGCTTAGACGCAATGTGCCCTACTCCCACTGCACAATGGTGAGCCGGTCCATGACTGTTCCAGTCTTCAATGAACCGGCGGGCACCAATCGAAAACCGGTATCGACTGTTTGTATTGCCAATTTCCAGAATCGGCCCCGGCACCGATTCCGCTTCAGCGGTAAGCAACTGAATTTTACCATCAACCGTTTCGACAACCGACAGCAAGGTTACCGGCCCATGCTTAACCGACATTTCTACGGATAATCCGTTGCCAACTTTGCCATGATAGACATAGAGTGGTCGTACTTTGGTTTTCCCTTCGGCAATGGCAAGGTGACCGGGGCCATCATGGCCCATTAACACGACATCGTCGGCAAAATCCATGGCGTAATATTCGGTAAAGGAGCCACCAACCCCGAATGAATCCATAATTTTCATGGCCTGCACATTCTTGACCTCGTACTCTCCCGCAACGGGTATACCCCTGGCAGTCAGTAGCGAATTGCCCAGAATGACCGAACTCATTGTGTCTTCATTCCACGGATTACCTGTTCCTTTATAATAGTAAGCCAGCGAACCTAAATCAAGCTCCTGTGCTAACCGATCGAGCGCAATGGAAGTCCGGGCCGCCCGTTCCAGCTCAGGGACTGTACAATCGTCCTGTACGTCAAACGTTTCGAAAAAGAGAGTCACCCGCTCCCGAATTTCTTCATCTGTCACGTCTTTTCGTAGAGCCGATAACTGATCGACTTCAATCATTTCAATATGTCCGCCAAACACCGAACTGTGTAGGGTGAGATTCGAGTAAATGTCGAGCATGCCGCCATAGTAATTCCCCATCACGCCCAGTCGGTTATGAGCCATTACGTTGGCTACGCGAGCTGCTTCTACCCACTCATCGATCTCATTCCAGGCGAGCGGGTCGTTCCGAAGCATGCCCGTAATCTGATAGAACGGAATGTTGGATCGCTTAAAGACGCTGGCAATTTCAGGAACCGGGCAAGCCGAGCAATAGGCCAGCCACTCGCCTGTCATACGCGTGCGGTCGTGTAATGAGTTAAACCACTGATAGCCAATGGCCGGTTCGGGAGCCAGATTGAGTACAACAACCGGCACCTTTGCCCGGCGGACGACCGGCAACACAGTCGATGAAAGCGCATAGGTCGTGACGTACAGAAAAATCAGATCTACGTCGGCCTGCCGAAACTGATGCCCGGCGATCAATGCTTTTTCGGGCGTATCGATCATGCCCAGGTTGATTATCTCAACGGCAGGTCGGCGCATTTTTGCATCCAGTTCGTTGAGATAGCCTTCCAGACGGGCCTGCAACCCATCAAATTGCGCCCAGTAGGCTTCTAAACCAATGCCAAATAAACCGACTTTGAGCGCGTAAAAATTCTGGCGATTCGGTTTATCAAATCCGTCAAACCGGGAAGTGATTGCATTTTGTGGCATAGTATCTAAAAGCTAAACTCCAGGGGTAAACTCTTCATTTCCAGTCCAATTTTAATCAAAAGTAAACTTTCAGGCAGACGAAACGAATGGTTCTTCGGGCTATTCTTTTGCACTTTTTTATAGGGAGCCATACCGTAAATACGTCAATGCAGCTCCAAACCAGGTGTTGGCATTCTTACGGTAGGCCATACCATGCATCATCCTCAAACGCAGTACCTTGTGAATGGATATTAGTTTTACTATAATCAGGCCGTATCCAGTAAATAGCTGGTGGTTTCGCAAAACCAGCAACTGCAATACCGGAATTGCTGATTACAAACCTATAAGGTTTTTGAAACCTTATAGGTTTAATTACAATTTTATTAAATCGATTGTCCTTCTTGGTGTCAGATTGATCGGGTGCTGTTTTTTTTAATAAAGAAAAGAAACAAAATAGCCGCCTGAGTACTTACCTAAAGTACCGTCCTTATTTACCAAGATTGTATGTCATTTACGATTACGACCCAGCCATTTGGTCCGTTACCGCTGCCTTCGGATCGCAAACCACTAACCGAATACATCCTCCAATACGCAGGAACGGGTGAATTTGCTACCATTATCCCGGAGTTTGGCGGTATTCTCCGGCGTTTGGTACTTCGTCGGAGCAACCACCTCTTCGCGTTACTCAAAGCGCCCGAATCGCCCCAGGCCCTGCTTGCCGACGAGTCGTACGCAAGTGCTTTGCTCTTTCCCTTTCCGAGTCGAATCCGGCATGGCATTTACGCATTCGAGGGGGAAAAATATGCGCTGAAAATGAATGAAGCCAGTCGTGACAATGCCCTTCATGGCTTTGTTCACGGTCGGCAGTTTAGCGTTGTCAATCAGGAAACTACACCCAATCACGCCAGTCTTACGCTACGATATGATTATGCCGGAGATACAGTTGGTTATCCGTTTCCGTTTGCGCTGACAGTCACCTACGAACTAACCCGCGCCGATTGGTTAACGCTTGGCAGTAACCCCTCAGAAGACCGGTTATGTGCATTGCGCATCTCCTATTCCGCCCTCAACACGGGTACAACCCGGTGCCCGGTAGCATTTGGCTGGCACCCGTATTTCACCTTTACCAGCGAGTCAGTTGACGAGCTAACGCTAACATTGCCAGCGAGATCAGCCATTGTGTTGGATGGCGATATGATTCCCAATGGACGTCAGCCAGCGGATGCCTCAGAAACGGTAGCTCTTCGGGATCGCCAGTTCGATACACCCTTCATCATTGAACCAACGGGTATAACACCCGATGGAATCAGTTTTGCCGAAACTGTTCTGGATTCACCTCAGGCGGGGGTCAAACTGGTAATAGGTCAGGAAACGGGCGAGGGAAAGCTAAATTATCTGGTTTGCTACACCCCTACCCGACGTGATAGCATTGCCATTGAACCGCTGACGGCCAACGTTGATTCATTCAATAACGGTGAAGGCTTAGTCATTCTAAACCCCGGCGAAATTTTTAGCGGCTCGATGTGGGTTCGACTGGAGTAGCCTCAAATTGTCTGATACTAGCCATTGGCTGCCAGACGCTGGCAAACAGATCAGGCAACCATTTCTTGCTGGGCCAGGCTTTAGCCTTTCGCTTCGAGCCGTATAGCCGTGCCACGGTTTGTTTGTATATCATAAGTAACCGTGGCACGGCTATACGGCTCGAAGCGAAAGTCCTATCTGTTAAAGCGACCGAATTTTTACGTTGCGAAACCACACAGAGCTACCCCAATCCTGCAACCCTATTCGCCCCGTAAAGTTGCCTTTACCGATCGGAGCACTTTTCAGCTTGCTCGATGCTAACCGCTGTTTCCAGTCGGCACTGGTCAGGTCGTGCTCCTGAATACTAAAACCATTTAATGTAACGGTTAGCTTGTTGTTTTTAAGAACAAAATGAACCTGATTCCATTCGCCAACCGGTTTCAGTTCACGGACCCGCGCATTGGCCACACTGAAGAAGTCGCCAGCACGGTGTTTATTTTCATCCGCCCCTTCATAGATGGCATCGTCGAGCACCTGAAGCTCTAAACCTGTGTCAAAAATATTCTTGTATTGAGGGGCTTCCTGCACAAAGAAAAATATGCCGCTGTTCGTAAACCGCTCGACTTTCCAGTCTGCCTTAAACTCAAAATTGCCTTTAAAAACCTCATCCGTTGCTAAATCGCCCCCATCCGGTGCTTTATTACCAACCCGATTGGGTACATTTAACTTCAGCGCTCCCTGATCAATTTGCCAGGATGAACCGACGCCTTTGCCACCATACGTGTGCCAGCCAGCCGTATTTTTGCCATTGAAGAGGAGTTTCCAGCCTTCTTTTTTCTCCTGGGGCGATAAGGTGTTCAGGGATTGAGCGTGTGCTCCAGTAAAGGCAAAACTGGTAAGGCAAATAAAGCCGAAAATTGTACGAAGCATAGTTGAAGGAAGGGTTACTTTCTTTCAAAAAGCAGGAAAGACTCATTAACTCCTCATGTCTGCCGGTAAACGTTTTTAGCCTATTCTTTGCTGCAATTCCTCAAATGGAAGGATGGCCAGTGGGGTTATCTCAATGCTTGACTTCGGGAAACTAAGTTATGCTTACTGTTATCAGGAGTTTCTTTTCTCTTTGAGCCGTGGCAAGGCTCAAAGAGAAAAGAAACTCCTGCAATAGTCTGATTATTTGTTAGATCAAAAATCGTAATGTTGTATATGGCTTAACCACTTCACTAATGAAACGCATTGTTCACAAGCATCCGCTGGCTATTCGCTGGTTTCACTGGATCAACTTCCCCATTCTGTTTGTCATGATCTGGAGTGGCTTGCTGATCTATTGGGCCTATCATCCCTATAAAATTGAGGTTGGCGATTACACCCTTCTGACATTTTTCCCGAATGGATTCTTTAAATTCCTGAATATACCCCGTCGGCTGGCCGAGGGAATGGCCTGGCATTTTGTATTCATGTGGATCTTTCTGATCAATGGATTGCTCTATGTAGGCTATACATTTATTTCGGGCGAATGGCGTCACCTGGTGCCCGATCGGAACTCGTTTCGTGAAGCCATTCAGGTAACGCTTTATGACCTGGGATTGCGCAAAACCCAGCCGCCATTCATCAAGTATAACGGAGCCCAGAAAATTGCCTATTTCTCGATCATGCTCATGGGTGTCGGATCAGTACTGACTGGCTATGCCATCTATAAGCCAACCCAATTTTCGTGGTTAACCAGCCTGCTGGGTGGCTATAAAGCCGCCCGACTCGAACATTTCGCTCTGACGATTGGCTATGTGCTCTTCTTTTTTGTTCATATCGGACAGGTAATCCGTGCCGGATGGCATAATTTCCAGTCTATGGTAACGGGCGTTGAAGTTGTTAAGGCAAATTTGCCCGAACAGCCCATAGCCACTGAACCCGACGATGACCAGCCCGTTGGCCCGCTCGAACCCACTTTATCGCCAATCGATACCCCAACCCGACCCGCCCTATCATGAGCTCATCAACGAAATCCAGTAAAGGTGAACCGAAACTTCCGGAAGAAGAGGTTCCTGAATCAGCCGTTCGTCGGCGCATGTTGAAATCATTTGGCTGGTTTGCTGTGGCTTCTGTCGTTCCTATTGGCATCTATAACTGGATAAAACGCAGCCCCAAAGCAATGGGAACGTTAAAACCACTGCGGGATGTATTGAATACGAATGAAGTAATTGCCCGAACGTACTTCAGTAACACGCACCTGGTCCGCACCTATCCGGTTGAAGAAGCGGCTCCCAAAGCGCGGACAAATGGCTATGACGGCCTCAAATCACCCGTTCCCGAAGATTGGAAACTCACCATCGAAACGCCGGGCAAGCAGCCGTTGCAGTTGACGATCGACGATATAAAAGCACTACCAAAGCAGGAAATCGTTTATGAGTTCAAGTGCATCGAAGGGTGGAGCCAGATACAGCACTGGAGCGGTGTTCGGTTGTCCGATTTTATGGCGCACTACAAATTGGGAACCCATAGCGGTAATGCCCCAAATCCCGACGCTACCAATGACCTGTTTAAGTATATGGGTTTGGAAACACCCGATAAAGGCTATTACGTTGGTATCGATATGGAAAGCGCGCTCCATCCACAAACGCTACTGGCTTACGAGCTAAACGGCCAGCCTATTACGGCTCCACACGGAGCTCCGCTTCGGCTCATTATTCCCGTAAAATATGGGGTCAAAAATCTCAAACGCATTGGTCGGCTGTTTTTTGCCGATGAACGCCCCCGCGACTTTTGGGCTGAACGAGGATACGATTATTATGTTGGTTTGTAATTGTAGGGAGCCGTGCCACGGTTACATGATACGCGAACAAACCGTGGCACGGCTCCCTACAATTACAAACCAATCGTTGAGGTGTATGGTTGGCAACTAAAAAATCGTTTTAGTCGTAGCACGGTTTTGCATCAGCCAACTTTGCACAACCAGCTGCCTATCAGCACACTACCGACTGTAAACGGTAGCATCGCCTTTGGCTAGTGAGTCGAAAAAGCAAAACTACGCATCAACATGAACCATCTACTTCTATCGCTGTTTGTCCTGACCGCCACATCCTATGGGTCGATCAACCCACTCCCGGAAAAACCGACCAGGCCAGCGCCTAAACCAGTTGTGGTACTGGAGTTGTTTACATCACAGGGATGTTCGAGCTGCCCACCCGCCGACAAAGCCTTACAGGAACTGACACAACAGGCGGCCCGGTCGGGGCAGGCGGTTTATGGGCTCTCGTTCCACGTTGATTACTGGAATCGGCTGGGCTGGCAGGACCCATTCAGCACAAAACAATTTACGGATCGCCAGCGGCAGTATGATCGGGCTCTGCAAACGCAAACCTACACGCCCCAGCTTGTCATCAACGGCAAGCAGAACGTGATTGGCGGACAGCGGGGACGTATTCAACAAGCTATTCAGGCTATTCAACAGCAACCAGCCTCAGCTTTCGTGGATATCGATGGAAGTCTGACGCATAATGCAGGGCGCATAAAAGTAAAGTACGAGTTGTCGGCTGTGGGCCCTTATCGGGTCAATGTTGCCTTAATACAGAAGGAAGCTCATACTGCTGTTTCAAATGGCGAAAACGGCGGCCGGACATTGATTAATACGAACATTGTCCGGGAGTTTAAAACCGTTGACAAGCCCGGCACATCCGGCGACGTGGTTCTTTCGCTACCCAACAGTCTGAAAGCCGAACAAACGGCCGTCCTCCTGTACGTTCAGAGAACGGATAATCAGCAGATTGTCGGGGCAAAGCAGCTGTAAGATCGTGGTATAATTGCCTTTCAATACGATTGATTTTTCTTCGTCTCAAAGGATAAAGAACCAATCGTCATTTATTACTCGTGTCACAACCCGGTCAGCCGAACACCTTATTGTGCCAAAGTCCCCCACTATTTCTTGAATACTACCGGTTGTTAACTGGTCATAGCACTCGGCTCGGGTGTCACCTACTTTTGTTTCGCCGGGTTCATTCCTGACACAACAAAACCCAATTAGTAAACACATTATCAGTACCGAGCTAATGAAAACCAGACTAATCATAACCCTTTTTATCCTGCTGCTCACGACAGCAGGATCTTATAAAGCCATTGGCGGAAGTGAGCGGGACAAACCGGCTGTAAGTCCAGAAACTGACAAAGCAAGCCGCGCCGTACAGGATTTCCTGCATTGGTACAAAACCCACATCGACTCAGCCAGCCGCATTATTCTGGTCAATCAGCAGGCGGGTAAGCCCTATTCTGTAAATGTCAAAAATGGCGAGCGTTATCTGGCCTATCTCCGTAGCAGCCACCTGCTGACAGATGCTTATCTCACGGAATGGCGAACCTATTTTAATGAACGGCAGGCGGGTTTTCGGGCCAGTCCGCAAAACGAAGGGCCTCCGCTTGGCTTTGAGTACGATCTGGTTTTGCTCAGCCAGGATGTCGATCAACAGTTAGCATCCCTAAAAACACTGAAAATCGAAACTGTTAAGGTTCGGCAGGATCGGGCTACGGTTAAGCTCCTGCTCCTCTATAACTACGAATTCCGACTGGTTAAAATCAATAATCGCTGGTTTATCAACGAAATTTTAAACCTGAGCGCCGAATAAACATGGAACGTTTACTTACTGTACTGATTGCCAGCCTGTGCGTTGCCGTTCTTTTTGGGTTGCTGGGGGCTACACTGGTCTGGTGGCTAACGAAAGATTCGGGGGGTGGCAGTGATTCGTCAATTGCCTATGGTTATTTTGGCATTCTGGCGGGTCTTGTGCTAGCCGCCATTGGATTCTTCCTGACCTGGTATCTGACGCAGCGTTTTCTGCTACCCACCTATCTGCGTTATATCCAGATTGCCGACGGTATTGCCCTTCTGGCCCTGGTTGTGGTCTGGTTAATGCAGGCATCGCAAGAGCCAGTAAGGCTACAATATGACAGGCATTGGGCAGCGCTGGAAGTAGAGGCACGCGCCGATAAATCGTTGCTGGGCGGTGAACCGGTTAGCTCCGTTATTTCTATGGATTACTCCGGTGGCCAGAGCAGCGGCAACTTTCCGAAACCCGAATCGGCTCGGGACGAGGGTTCATTTGTGATTCTTCCGTGGGCAACAGCACCGTTTCAGGTAAAGACGTGGGATGTCCGGGTGTTTTTGCGGGGCGAACCTGTCCTGTTCACCCTGGGTCTGCCTAAATACCCAACTCAATCGACGGAATGGTCGAACTGGATACCGCCCATTCAATATCAGGAGCATGTTGTACCGGCAAACGTTCAGCAGGGGCTTACGCTTCGCTATCGATTTCGGCTCATTCCGTCCAATGAAGAGTATTACTAGCTGAGAACCTCGCCACGGTTCATGAGTTAAGTCCAGTTTTGTCGTTGACGACAGAACTCATCCCGTACCGTTTATTAGAAACAATTGCCGGATACCAGCTCCCGAAACTTAACTTGGTAGCACCTTAACTTATAGACCAATACGCTCTATACCCGCGGCCATGCATTCTTTTCTGATTTTTTCTTTTTTCTCCTGCTTACTGATCCTATCGGCAACATTTACGGCCGGGCATTCTGTGCAGAATACGCCCCAGCAGTCGCTAAATGACTATGTTGCCTTTCTGAACCAGTCGGTCGATGAGGTCATGAACCGATTTCAGCTGATTCAGACTTATTATGCAGATGTGAAGCAGTACCGCAACAATCCACGGCAGTCATTGAGGTTACCGTCTTCGGGTCCGCTGGAAGAGTATTATTATCAAAAAGCCCTGGCCGCCGACGGTTTAACACCCGCGGAGAAACAACGCCTGGACGAAAGTACAAAAGCCCTCTGGCAAGTACTGACCAAGCTTGACCAGACCAGTAAAGCACTGGAAACCTACGTCAGACTGAATGATTACCAACGCGATAATCTCAAACAGTCGGACGCCTTATTAAACGACCTACAAAAACTATTCGGCCAGTTTAGCAACGACAAAACCGTTTTTTACAAGCAGATTCAGCGGATTTACCGACGCTATCAACCGTATCTTCCAACAGACGCTTATCTGTTTACGGAGAAAGAAATGGAGCAGGTTCTACAGAGCCAGATTCAACTACTCGACTCCCTATCGTATTATATGGATGAGAATGGTCAGTCAAACTGGCCGGTTGAACGGGTTCAGAAGAGCATGCTGGCTGATGTTAAAAGCCTGTCGACGTTTGGGAAGGCTGAATCCGTTATTGGCTATCCAGCTTCCAGTATGCTCGCTTCGTTTAAAGAGGCCTTACAAACCATTCAGGATGTAAAGAAACGGGCCGTTGATGACAATACATTTGCCGCCCGGCAAACCACCCGACATGGCAACGAGGTCTACCTTTCGCTCATCAATCATTACAACAATGATCTGCGAAGTTGGCAGCAATCCTTTGTCGATTACAGCAGAACAACCAAACACTTACTGGCCTATCCCAAATTTAGCCCAGTTTTTGCGTTCGAAGCGCCCCAGCAGCAAGCAGAAGCCGTAACCCGTACAGCACCTTTTCGCGACGTTCCGCCTGCACCGTTCACGATCAAACCGGCCGATAAACCCGCTGATTATGCAACCTTTCGGGCACTAACCGCTTATGTCGAATTCATCAATGAATCGCTGCGACAGATGAATCACCTCCAGCTGAGTCTGCGGAATTACCAGTCTACGGCCGACTATTACCGTGATCCATCGCCAACCAGCCGACGCGGCAATCTGACCTATTCGCACGATGAGTATAAAGTGCCCATCTCTGAATTTCAGCTCCTCCAGGTCGAAAGTAGTCATATACCTCAGCCCTATCGTGCTTCCATCAACGGGCAGGCCGAGGTACTGTTGAGTATGCTGAAAGAAATGGATGGCCTGAGCATTGAATTGATTGGCTACACCAGCCAGAAACTATACGTGCAGGATCACATGCAGCGTTCCGATGCTATTCTGGACCGTTATGCCTACCTGATCGATGCCTTTGACCAGAAAAAAGAAAAATTATACCAGGATGTCCGGCGCGTTCATGAAAGCTATCCACTCCGCAATCCATCTGACTCCTGGCAGGTGGCCGGAAAAGCCCTTCAGAAAACGCTGGACGACGACAAAGAAATCCTGTTCGGTGTTAAAGCCTTCATGAAAGGTGAGGCAGCCCAATTGCCGATAACCGACAAACTCACCGCCGATGCACGGAAGCTGATTCAGGATGAGTACCAGAATCTGGCAGGACTGAAACGTCTGGGGCGAAATAACGGTCTGTGCCCCTACTCGCCCTATGAAGACATCGCGGAGAACTCGCTCCGGTTCGCCGAAAAATCTCAGGTCGCCAAAACGAAGTCATCTTCTTATGGCGCACATCCGTACGAAGAGTTCTACTATTTTTTCAACAATCAGCTAGTCTACGAATACAACAAGTTCAGCGAACTCGCTAAAAGCGGTGTGTTAAAGGCGGTCAATCAGCCCAATATGTTCGCGTTCCGCCGATCGACTCCCACAAAATCTATACCTACCCAATCAGAGCCCGAAAATCGATCTGATAACAAACCTGTAGCCATGACTAAACCGGTTTCTGAACCCCCGGTTTCTGTTAGCGTGGCATCGACACCAACGCCCACCACCAACGGAACGACCATTCTGCATGACACCGTTTATGTGAAGCAGTCGACGGTAGATACCGTGTATATTGATCGCTCGGGTCGGCAGGAGTACGCCAATTCGCTGAAAGGCTTTGCGGCTAACAATATGGTCTTATTACTGGACGTATCGGCATCAATGGATTCGCCCTACAAGTTGCCTCTTCTGAAAAAATCCATCAAATCACTCCTGGCCTTATTACGCCCCGAAGATCACATTTCGATTGTCGTTTATTCGGGTAAAGCACGCATTGCGCTGAAGCCTACGTCGGGCAGTAATATTGATGAAATTGCCCAGGTTATCGACCGACTTCAATCCGACGGCGACACCGACGGTAATGGCGGTATTCGCCTGGCCTACAAAGTGGCCGACAAACAATACATCCGGGCAGGCAACAACCGGATTATTCTGGCTACCGATGGTGAATTTCCAATCAGCGACGAGACGTACCAACTAGTCAATGAGTCTGCTGGTCAGGATCTCTATCTGACCGTTTTCACATTTGGCCGAAAAGAAGTCAAGAGCAACAATCTTAAAAAATTAGCGAGTCTCGGTAAAGGCACGTACACGCACATCACACAGGATAACGCGAATGGCCAATTGATTCTGGAAGCACAGGCCAAGAAAGTACCTTAGACTAGTGACAAACCTATAAGGTTTCAAAAACCGCATCGGCGGCCCGGCTTATAGGTTTAGATTGGCCAGGGCACTAGTCGATAACGTTAACCCGGTAAAAGGTCGAGTGTTCGCTGGTGATATCGCTACCCGCCCGAAAAGACTCCGTAATTTTTATCGTTTTAATTGAAGTCAGCATCAGGCTCAGCGCATTGAACCGGGCTTTGGGGCCTTTTAGATAAGAAACGGGAATCAGGTGCGAGCCTGAACCTGTGCCTACATCGATGGTGATGTAGTCGGCCTGGTCAGCACTTCCCTCTTCTTCAATGATGCTGCCCCACTGGTTTTTTGTCTCGCTGATCTTAGAAACCGTCATCTGGCTATGCGTCGTTTCACCCTGCCAGCGCTTCCAGAGCGACAGCCAGTAATTACCAGGTTCAACACCTTGCCAGTTCACTTGTAGGGGTTTCTTACGCGAATGGTCGGCCGGCAGGGCTAGTTGCTGCGTAGTCAGATCGGGATGCGCCTGAATGCGCCCTACTTCATACTCCTTGCCATCCGTGAGTATCATGGTGAATACATATGTTTCACCCCCGCGAACGCTTTCATCCGAACCTGCCAATAATTCATAGTAGGGAAAGGCTCCGTAATAGTTTGATGAGCCATTATTCAGCCGCAAAGGGTGACCATTGGCACGAATCTGAATAGCGCGGTTCGCTACAGTCTTACCAGACTGATCTTTTAGATACGCTTTAATGCTACTGGAGTTTCCATCGTAGCAAACCCGTCGATGAACAACGATATTTACCTGAAGCAAAGCCGGATCGGTGACAGCGCCCATAGACAGATCTGATCTACCACAACGCATAAATAACAGGGCCAGTGACAGGAAAGCGCAACAACGGATGAGTACTAATCGGTAAAACATCAGACATAGCGTTGGTTGAACTGGTCTTCATATTTTTTCCAGCAGACTCAGAAACTCCTGTTTTTTATTGCGTGATACGGGTAAGGTTTTATTGTTTTCCATGACCACCTCACCACCGTCGCCCCGAATATACCGCTGCACATAGCGCAGATTAATCAGGAAGCCATGATGCACCCGGCAGAACCCTTTATTTTCCAGAACCTCTTCTACTTCTTTAAGCGTCTTGGAAATCAGGACAGCTTTGCCACTAGTCAGGAAAAAGTGCGTGTAGCCCCCATCAGACTCACAGTAATAGATGTCCTCTGCTTTCAGAATCTGTAGCCCTTCCATCGTTGGCAAAGCAATCCGATCGCCAAGCTTCTGCCGGGTCAGGTATTCGACAAAGTGGTCTACCTTCGACGATGAACGGCTTTCTTTATCCTGTTTGGCCTTTGCTACAGCCTGTATCAGTTCATCTTTATCAACTGGTTTCAGGATGTAGTCCAGTGCGTTATGCCGAATGGCCTGAATGGCATACTCATTGTAAGCGGTCGTAAAAATGACCCGAAAATCGGTAAAGCGGCAGGCTTCGAGCATATCGAAACCACTCATGCCCGGCATTTCAATATCCAGAAAAACCAGGTCAGGGTGGTGTTGCTCAATAGCCTCTACCCCTTCCCGCCCATCGGCACAGGAAGCCAGTAAATTAACCGTGGGGCAATATTTGGCCAGCAATAGAGCCAGCACATCACGGCAGTGTTTTTCGTCGTCAACAAGAATAGCGGTCATTGATTGAGTAGTTTTTGGGTGAAGCGAACGTGAGTTCCAGCCGGCGCTCCTCCGGCTTTATACTGATCGGTTATGGTAATACAGGCATCGGCCCCATACATCTCATTCACCAGATTTAAGCGTTCCTCGGTAATGGTAATTCCGTGCGATTTATGAGCCGTCAGGCTGTTTGTCCGGAGCCGCCCAGACGCTTCCCGGCCAATGCCATTGTCCTGAATGTCGATAATCAGTTGGTTGTTATGCTTACAGCAATCAATCTGTAACACCGGCACGCCCTCTTTCATTGGCAGCAAACCATGCCAGATCGCATTTTCGACATAGGGTTGGGTGATCAGCAAAGGCACATGGAGCACGTCCTGATCCAGGTCGTCGCTGACATTTAATTTAACCTCGAATTTATTGTCGCACCGAAGCTGTTCCAGCTCCACATAAATTTGCAACACTTTCAGTTCATTGCGCAACGATACCCATTCGGTTTTAGAGTTAGCCAGCACCTGCCTGATCAGCCGGGAAAACTTTGTTAGCAGATCCGACGCACGATCAACATCATTTTGCAAAATAAATTTATTGATGGAATTCAGGCTGTTAAAAATAAAATGCGGATTCATCTGCATCCGAAGCGCCATAAGCTTGGTTTCGGCAACCCGTTTTTTGGTTTCCATTAATTGACGCTCGGCCTGTCGGTAGGCCTGTTCAACGTCGGCCTGCTTAATTTTCTGAGCGCACAATGCCGCTACTGTCGACAGGATTTTCAGATGCCGGGGCATAAAGAAATTCTTCTGCGGGTGCTCAGCATCCAGCACGCCCCACACCTGGCCATTTACCCAGATCGGTACTGTAATCTCTGAATAGCGAACAGCATCGTCGGCAATATACCGCTTGTCGAGCGAGGTATCACCAATCAGTTCAGCCCGACCGCTCTCAGCAACTGCACCTACGATGCCCGATCCAAGTGGGATTTCGATGGGTTGAAGAATCACGTTCATCGGCATGCTTTTAGGACCATGCGCAGCTTGCTGCACCAATACATTCCGCTCTTTATCGAGTTGATAAATAACACAATCAACAAAATTCAATCGGGCAATACAGTTTTTTGCTACATCCCAAAGCACATCTTCTACTGTGGTCTGCTCCAGCAGCGACATCGCGAACGCATTGATGATCCGTTCGGCTTCCAGCTCATTTTTTAAGGACTGTCGGTGATTGATCGACTGACGAATTTTCTCATTACTTGCCACACGTGACACATGTTAGGTTAGATCAAGGTCAAAGGAACATTCCTTTTAGTTAATAAGGTAGTCCCAATCCGTAACTAGTCGGTTTGGGCGAACAACTGGCTGATTGTACGAATAACTACCAGCTGTAGCAGGTCCGGATGCACCCCAAACAAGTTATTGACTCATAAGCACCAGCTATCGGTCGATTGCCACCAACTGTTAGTTCTACCTACTGCTTGCCATTGTTTCCCCTTATGTTTGACCAACTCAAAAGACTGTTCCTCCGGTCATCCGCTATGAATCCGTCCCGTGTATCTACGTTTCACGAACCAGCCGAAGCCAGTACATTTCTGGAAAACTGGAATAAAGAGGTCGAGTATTTAAACGGCTTTCAATACAAACGAATCACGGTTCAGACCTCTTTCGGCCATACGCGCGTTTGGGCCTGCAACACCCACCTGCCGGCCAGCAAAACAATTGTCATTTTTCCGGGTGCCCGTACCTGTGGGTTGTTCTGGGACATGGACAATGCGCTACGCCCTTTCCGGCACAATTACCGGATTTATATTACGGATGTAAACGGGCAGCCTTCGTTAAGTCATGGCCATAACCCGGCGATAAAAACAATGGATTATGGCCGATGGGCTACCGATGTGCTCGATGGCCTTCACATTGAAAAAACGATCATTGCTGGCGCTTCTCTGGGTGGGCTCATCTGCATGAAGCTGTGTTTGCAATCGCCAGAGCGAGTCGAAAAAGCCATCTTAATGAATCCAGCCGGGATTCGTCCCTTCTCGTTTTCGATCCGGAATTTGTATTATAATCTTCTGCCAATCGTTCTGCCAACCAAGTCGAATCTGGCCAGATTCCTCGATAACGCCATTTTCTGCCCGCCTACTCACGACCTTCCACCAGCTTATAAGAACCTGATCAGCGATTATCTGCTCTATGCGCTCATGCAGCATAAATTCAGAGGAGATTATCCGGAGCCGCTCCGCAAAGAAGAGCTGGAACGACTGACGACCGATATTTTTCTGATCGTAGGTGCTAAAGACCTGCTGTTTCCGCCCGACGGAACCATTCGAATCGCGAAGCAATACATTCAATCGCTCCGTGGTATCAGCGTCTTACCTGCCACGGCTCATGGGATCGAAACGTCTAAAGAAGCAATTAATCTCATGTATGACCTGCTCGAAAAGGCATCGATTCCTCAGCCTGCGTAAACGAATCAGCCTATTCCGTCAAGGGTCGACTAAATCCATTCTCGATTTACGGTAAAATAGCGTTTATATTCGCTTCGTCAGCTAATAATAGCTGCGACAGGGGAGTACTTTGTATGGATATTGGTCAGCTAAGGAACAGTTCGACAAAAGCGGGTAAGTATAAGCAGACGGGTAGCATCTACCAGTGTCGTAATCGGTGGTTACTAGGCTTATTAATCCTTTGTGGTGGCATCACCCAGGGTCAGTCACCTACGGTTTTATTTCAGCGGCTGACCCTTCGTCAGGGGTTACCTACAAATTATACTACCTCAATCGCTCAGGACAGTCTCGGTTTCATGTGGCTGGGTACGATCACAGGCCTGGTTCGTTACGATGGCATCCGTTGTATTTATTATAGCCGTCAGACGGGTAATCCACATTCTTTATCGCACCGCATTGTACGCAGTGTTTTCAAATCCAGAAACGGCACGATCTGGGTTGGTACCCAAAAAGGCTTAAACCGGTTTCTGCCCAAGAAACAGTCCTTCCAACGATACTCCTTCGCCACGCTGGGAAGCGGCTGTAATCTTGTTCGGGGAGCTGTAGAAAGTTCAGATGGTCTCTTCTGGGTGGCAACCAGCGGTGGCATTATTGCTTTTAACCCCGTCACGGCTAAGGCCCGACGACTGCCTATGCCAGCCGATTCAACCTCACGGCAGGCCGCCAATTCAATTCGCCGGGTGTTGATCGATGGGCCAACTCTTTGGGTCGGCAGTCAGTTTGGACTTTATGCCTACAATCGTAAAACGAAACAGTTCAAAACGTTTCTCCATAGCGATTCCGTTGCGGGGTCATTACCGCATAATTACGTGTCGGCGATGATCCAGAACCCCCGAACAAAAGAGCTACTGATTGGGACCCACACAGGGCAAATTGCCATCCTCAACCCAAACACTGGCGTGTTCCGGTATCTGCCGATGCCGCCCCTCAAGCAGGAAATATCAGCGCTGCTTCTGACCAAAACCGGCGTGTTGTGGGCAGGTGTCGCCACCGGAGGGTTATATCGGTATGATCCCGATAAAAATCTATTTTCAGCCTATGTCAGTGATGAAACCAATCCGAGAAGTCTGGTTTCCAACTCCGTAAAAGCCTTGTTTGAAGACCAGAGTGGCGTGGTATGGGTTGCTACCGATGATGCCGGTGTTAGCTGGTTTAACCCAACCATCAATAAAATAAACTCGCTCTTCGATGATATTAGCTATCGGCCAGCCTCAACGCTGGGGCTCGATGCGAGCCGATTGTCCATGGATCGAAAAAATTGTCTCTGGATATCAACGCGGGATGGCATTCTATGGGTCAATCCCAAAACCCGGGCTTATCGTCTTTATCGACATAACCCACAGGACCCGCATAGCCTTACTGACAACTGGACGTATACAATACTGGCCGACAGAAAAGGCCCCGTGTGGGTCGGGACACCTACCGGCCTCGATGTGCTCAACCCAACGACCAGTCGATTTGAACACATCCGTTGTTTGCCCTCGTCGGAAAACCCAACCCTCTATCCAGCTTTCAATCCAACCCGTCGGGATTTCGTAGCAGGCCACCAGGTTTTTAATGTCATTCAGGCTCCCGATGGCCGGGTTTTTATTGGCACAAATGAGAAGCTAACGATTTATGACCCTAAAACCCAGACGTTCAGCAATCAGTTTAACGACGAGCGAATCCGGCAACTACCCGGCAAAAACTATAACACCCTTTACCTCGACAACGAAAACAATCTATGGGTAGGTGGCCTTGGTCCCGTGCTCAAGATCAGTCCGGACCTGAAACTACTGGCCGAATATACCCACGAGGATGATAACCCCAATAGCCTTCCCGATGAGGGCGTGACCGATTTTGTCGAAGATCGTTATGGCCGAATATGGATGGGGACCGACAATGGCCTGACTTGCCTGAACCAGCGCACCCGACAGTTAAGTACCTACACAACCCGGCACGGATTACCTAAAAACGATATTGCAGCCCTTCACTTAGCCGGTGACAGCCTTTGGATCAGCACGAGCCGGGGGCTGGCGTGTCTCGATATCCGTCGGTTACAATTCACAGCTTTTGACGAAGCCGACGGTATTCCTTCGTCGGAGTTCGAATCGGGATCGATTATTCGCGATTCCACCGGACGGCTCTATTTTGGCGCTATGCGCGGGTTAGTCTACCTGCAACCTGACCAGATCAAGCTGAATCGTTTTGTTCCTCCTGTCTACCTGACGTCTTTTCGAATCAATGACCAGGAGTTGCTCACCAGTCCTTTAGCCAATCCACAGGCGATCGATCTTGAGCCGAATCAACATACATTTTCGTTCGACATGGCCGCCCTTAGTTTCGACAACTCGGATGGGAATCAGTATGCTTACCGACTCGAAAATTTTGAGGAACGATGGAATCAGACCAATAATAGACCATTTGCCAGCTATACGAACGTGCCTCCTGGCGATTATGTCCTGCATGTGATTGCCTCCAACAACGACGGTGTATGGAATCGGGAAGGCTATCGGTTACCCCTGACAATTCAGGCACCTTTCTGGCAAACGTGGTGGTTTCGGTTACTTGCACTAGGCACATTACTGGGATTAACCGTAACCATTGCCCGATGGCGGGAGAAACGCGTTGCCAGCGAGCAACAGGAAAAAAGTGAACTCCGCGAACGAATTGCCGCTTCGGAAATGAAGGCATTACGGTCGCAAATGAATCCACATTTTTTATATAACTCACTGAACGCCATTCGTTTGTTTATCCTGCAAAATGATAGCGACAATGCCGACAAGTATCTGGTTAAGTTTGCCCGACTCATGCGGCTGATACTGGACAATTCACGTCAGGAGTGGGTAACCATTAGCAGTGAGGTGGAGCAATTGCAACTTTATCTGGAGCTGGAACAACTGCGATTTAACAGTAAATTCGATTTTGCCTTAACGACCGATCCATCACTGGCGCAGGAGAATCTATCCATTCCGCCGATGATTATTCAGCCGTATATTGAAAATGCGATCCTGCACGGCATTGCCCACAAACGAAGCCGGGGAACCATTACAATCGGCATCAATCGTCAGGGCGATCACCTGGAATGCATTGTGGACGATGATGGAGTAGGTCGACAAAAAGCGCAGGAGCTGAAGAGTAAAACCGTTTCGGCCCACAAAAGCGTTGGCCTTAAGGTGACCGAAGAGCGCTTACAGCTTATCACGCAGCGCAGCGGCAAGGAATCGGGGGTAGTTGTCATCGACAAAACCGATGACAACAATGAACCAGTGGGTACGCGTGTGATTATTCAATTACCAGTGATCAGGCAGGAGTAGTTCCGTGCTAATATTGGGTGATCCGTCGATCAGGCATTCCCAAAATTAGCTAACCTCAGAAGGCATGATTCGAGCTTAGCCACTCCTGAATTCCGCCAAAGGTTAACACCAGAATCAAAAGCATACCCAAAGCCATCAGACCAATACCGGCTAATCCGCGTACCTGCCAGTTAAAATGTGAGCCGGGCAAAGGTTCATCCAATTCGTCGGGCACGTAGGTCAGTTGTGTCGTTGCTCCTTCACTCACCTGATACCATAACTTCGACCGCATATATACATCAACCTCCTTAGGCTGCCCGGATGGATCATGAAACTGGCATTGCGCATAATAGCTTTCCAGATTGCCCCAGGCTCCCTGATCATCTTTCCTGAATTTTTTCAGAATGGTAGCCGTAACGGTAAGTCCGTTGCTACGCAGATCGCGCCCATCATACCAAAGATACCAGCCAATAAAAATTAATAAACCCCCAAAGAACAAGCCAACAAAGGCGATAAGTAGCGGAAGGATCGTTGTCGTTGCCATAATGGTTGAAGAGGATGAGCAAAAGTGCAGCACAGTCGATGACTAACCTAGTCTCACTTACTAACCGGCAGTTCTGGATGTATAACTGGTTAATTTTCCCGATAACTGGTTAATCCAGCCAATCCGTTGTGTTTTCTGACGAATCAATAGCAGCGTTAATCGGGTCGATTCGCTGCTATTGAACGAACGTCGCCAACTGTACTTCTTCGTCTACCCGTTATTTACCCAAAACAACCCGTTATTGGTTCGGACTAGTCTAAACCCATATGCTGTGTCTACTTTTGATCAGTCGCGAATGTCCGTATAAAAGGAAACAGGCGTTCGACCCAGGCTGTCTATTCTTGCAGTACACATGAAAACACTCACAACCAGTAATTGGCTTTTAGTAGGCCTTTACGGTATCATTCTACTTTTCTCTTTCTTTAACATAAACCGTCGGGGTAACGACGCGGCAGGAATCGGTATGGAAACAGGATTGATTTTCTTTGGCGGTATTTTACTGGCTGTACTTATTGGCCTAAATATCATTCCTTACCGTTGGTCGAAGCTAACCGCCTTTTCGGTTGGGCTGCTGCCCGTTCTGGTGGTGTCGTATAACTTCGTTTCTGACCGGATTTTCGCGTATTTAGACAAGCAGAAAAACGAAGCCATTACCAATGGCTCGTATTATTTTCAGGATGCGGCACTGCTTGACGTCGCAAGAGCCATTGCCAAAGAAGACTTACCCCGGCTGCAAACTTTACTCCAGTCGCCCGTTCGGCAACGGCTCAATGAAAGCGGTAACGATCATGTAACCCTACTTGATTTCGCGACCTTTCGTGCTACCGAACAGGAAAATCCCAAACAGGCCATGCACTGTATGGAGCTACTGCTGGCAAATGGTGCTACCACCCAAACGACCGATACAGCCCGTATTCCAACTCAGATCTGGGTAAGTCGGCAGGGCTCGGCAGCGGTTCTTGAATTATTATTAAAAAAGGGTGCTGACCCGAACGCCCGCAACAGCTATGGCGCTCCCATCCTTTTTTCGACTATCGATTATGAAACTGATCGCTTTTTAAAAGTGAAAGCCCTGCTGGAACACGGTGCCAATCCGAATAGCATCCACCCCGATTATGGATGGATGGGGCATTATTCACCGCTGCTTTATGCCGCTAACAATCAGGCCTGGGACGTATGCCAGCTATTGCTGGAACGTGGAGCCGATTTTCGCTATCAAACACCAACGGGCTTCATGATCGACAACGTAGTCGTTCATTATGAGAACCTGTATGCAGATAACGGCAACACTCCAGCCGATTTTATGGCTTTTAAGAAAAAGCTGCGGGCCGCTCAGAGTAGTAAGTAAGCTGGTAATTGATCACCAGCTTACTCAACTATGAACGACTACGTTCATAGCTTTCATTTGTCCACTAACGTCGACGTTGCAAATAGCGTAATCTGCATCCCATCAGGTGCCTGAACTCGGGATACTTCACTCCAGGGCGCGGTGGTGGGCGGAGCAACCGATGTGGCTCCACCATCAACGAGCGTTTCGGTTGCTGCCGGGATCGGTTCGCTCACACGCAACGCCAGTCGTATCGGACCTGACACCCGTTTGCCAACTTCAATCTGATCGATTCGGTCAGCGTGTTTGGCATCAATCAGTTCAAGTGATGCCCGACCGGCATCCAGAATAATACCGTTACCGGCTTCTTCGTGCCACTCTTTCGATGTTTCCAGCCCGACCGTATCCCGGTAAAAACGGATCAGTTCATCCAGATTGTCGACGGTAAGAATTAGGCGAAGTTCTTTTACTGTGGTTTTCATAGGGTATATTGGGAATAGGACTTTGGCATCGAGCCATCGAGTCGTACCACGGTTTGTTTGCGTATCAGTAGTAACCGTGGCACGACTCGATGGCTCGATGCCAAAGTCTTGCGGGAAGTAAGTAACAAGTGTTTTGGGCAAAACTAACCGACGTTCCCCAATGGCAATTAAAAAGCGTTGGCTAGATTGCCCAAAACACCTGCTTAAAATTGAAAAATCTCAGTTGGTTATCACTTGATCCGACCCAGCACTTTATCCAGACTGACCGTAGCCGTCAGGTAGTCATAAACGGCCTGTAGATAATTCGATTTGGCTTGCGTAAGCGAGAGTTCAGCGTCCGACATATCCAGTCGTGAGGCAATACCTTGTTTCCAGCGGTCGCGGGTGATGCGGTAACCTAGCTCTGCAACCGAGATCGTTTGCCGTTGCGTTTCGATCCGTAAACGTGCTTCCTCCACATTAGCCAAACCAATTTTTACCTGCGCCCGAACAATTTCTTTCAGGTTAGCCACCTGTGTTTCGGTCTGCTGGCGTGTAATCTGAGCCTGCTGAATCCGTGAATTTGTACGAAAACCAGTAAAAATCGGAACACTTAATTGCAGCCCAAGATATGAACTCACCGGCCACTTGTACTCATCAACCCGAAAGTTATTGGCCTGTGACTGAGACTGTACCAGCCCAATTGCCGATAGCTTGGGTTGTCGCTCTGCCGTTTGTATGGCCACTTGCTCCCGATTTAACTGTTCGATCAGTTCCAGCCGACGCACTTCGGGCCGGGCCTGAACGGCTTCAAAATACACATCCGTCGTTGTAGCAGGAGCCGCCAACAATGGATTGTCGTAGCGCAGCGAATCCTGTAACTCGATGGCCTCCTGTTCATCCAGACCCATTGTCCGTTTCAGAACGGTTTTGGTTATTCCGATGCGGTTAGTCAGTTGAATAATGGCCGGACGTAGATTTTCGACCGTCACGAAGGCCCGTAACGTATCGACACGAGAGGCTCGTCCCTGCGCCAAAAGTGAGCGTGCATCTTTCAGCGCCTGTTCATTCCGGGCAATGCTTTGCTGCTGCAACCGAAGTTGTTCCTGCGTAATCAGCACATCCAGATACGCCTTTTTTACATCCGTAACGATGCTGGCACGAACGTCGGCCAATGCTTCGTTTGTAGCAGCCTCATCAATTTGGGCGGCTTTGATGCCCGACTTTATACCCGGCTGGAAGAGTGGCTGCGTTGCGGCAATGCCCCCAATCAATGCGTTCGAGCCTCCCACCCGGAAGGTAGCCAGTTGATTTTCGGGCAATCCAACAAAACTACCGGGCAAAAACGAAACCTGCTTGTTGAAATAATACTGATACAGGGCTGATCCTGCTACGTTTGGCAGCGCATAACTTCGCGCTTCTACCACTTTCTGGGCCGACTTAGCCGTTTCCAGCGTTGCTACCTGTAAATCCCGGTTCTTATCCAGCGCCAGCTTCACGGCATTGTCCATCGTTAGCTGGCGAACCTGAGCCTGAGTCAGCCCCCAACTACCCACAAAAATCAGCGTAGTCAGGAGCGTATAAATAATACGTTTCATGAAATCTAGTTGATAAAACTCGTTTATTCTACCGGCTCTAATACCTCAGCTTCCTTATGCTTTGGCACGCGGGAGAAGTAGGAATACACCGCCGGTATGATGTAGAGTGTGAGTAAGCCAGCAAACAACAGCCCGCCAACAATGACGGTACCGAGCGAATTGCGGCTGTTTTCGGTGAGTGCAATCGGAATGGTACCGAAAATCATGGCCAGACTCGTCATCAGAATGGGCCGGAACCGGGAAGCAGCGGCTACTTTAGCGGCTTCCAGCGTACTTAATCCTGCTTCCTTGCTCTGGTTAGCAAATTCGACAATCAGAATCCCATTTTTGGTGATCAGACCAATCAGCGTTATTATTCCGATCTGGCTGAAAATATTCAGGGTCTGGCCAAAAAGCCACAGGCTGATTAGTGCTCCTGTCATGGCCATTGGAACCGTCAGTAAAATAATGAACGGATCGACCAGGCTTTCAAACTGAGCAGCCAGAACCAGGTAAATCAGCACCAGCGCAAATACGAACGCAAACATCAGGCTCGATGAGCTTTCGGCAAAGTCCCGCGATTCGCCCGCCAGAGACGTTTTGATCGTCGGCGGCAATACTTTCCGAGCGATGCGATTCATTTCGGCCACGCCGTCGCCAATGGTTTTTCCGGGTGCCAGACCCGCCGATACCGTTGCCGAAATAGCCTGATCATACCGATAGATAGCCGCCGGGCTAATGCTTTCTCTGAACGAAACCAGATTATCGAGCGAAACAATGTCGCCGGTTCGGGTGCGTACGTACATGGATTTGAGGTCATAGGGCGTATCGCGGTCCTGACGTTGCAACTGACCAATCACTTCATACTGGCGATCATTGTAGATAAAGTAACCATACCGCTGACCGCTCAGCGCCAATTGCAGACCACGGGCAATTTCGACAACGGAAATTCCCAGCTCAGCAGCCTTATCGCGGTTAATCTGAAGGACCAGTTCAGGCTTATTGACTTTCAGATCGGAATCGGCAAAGCGCAGGATCGGGCTTTTTCGTGCTTCGTCCATGAACTTGGGCAGAATCTCCGTAATAGCGGCCAGATTGGTTCCCTGCAACACATACTGAACGGGTTGAGCCTGTCCAAAACGGCTACCAATGGTCGGCGGTTGAACCGGGAATACCATCACTCCCCTAAAATTCTGTACATTCCGGGAATAAGTCGCGAACACATCAGCCTGGGAGGTTTTTCGCTCATCGGCCTTTTTGAGGAAGGTGTTCTGAATGGCTATATTGACCGGAGCCGGTGGGCCAAACGTCAGTGCCAGAATGGAATACGTCTGAAATAAACCCTGCGTAGAATCGACCGAGAATTTGGCGATCTCGTTCATGTACTTCTCCGTGTACTCGTACGATGATCCTTCCGGCGCAATCACAGCCAGGCTAATCTGCGAACGGTCTTCCAGCGGAGCCAGCTCCGAAGGCAGTTGCTTTCCGATGATGTAGATCAAGCCGAACGTAACGATCAGCGTTGGGAAAGCAACCCAGCGATAGCGCAGGAACCAGCCCAGTGATTTTTCGTAACCCCGGTTCAGAGCCACAAAATACGGCTCAGTTTTCCGATAGAGCCAATTGGGTTTGTCCTGCCGTTTTAGCAGATAAGCGCTCATCATGGGCGAGAGTGTCAGCGCCACAAAGGCTGAAACCAATACAGAACCCGCTACGACTACCGCAAACTCCTGGAACAACTTTCCGGTAATGCCGGGTAGAAAAAGAATCGGCAGGAACACAGCCGCCAGCGTAATGGTCGTTGAGATAACGGCGAAATAGATTTCCGACGAGCCTTTAAAGGCAGCCTGCAATGGCGACATCCCTTCTTCTACTTTGGCGAAGATATTTTCCAGTACCACAATGGCATCATCAACCACGAGTCCAATCGCCAGTACCAGCGCCAGCAGCGTCAGAATGTTGATCGAGTAGCCAGCTATGTACATGATGAAAAAAGCGGAGACAATCGACACCGGAATCGCCACCACCGGAATGATGGTCGAACGCCAGTCGCGCAGGAACAGGAACAGAATCAGGATGACCAGACCGAACGCAACGAACAGCGTTTCTTCGACTTCCGAAATTGAATCACGAATTGGCTCCGTAAAATCTTTCCCAATCGTCAATTGATAATCAGCAGGAATTTCCTTGCGTAGTTCTTTCAACCGGCGGTAAAATTCATCGGCAATCGCTACCGCATTGGCACCCCGTTGTGGCTCAACAAAGACACCAATCGTCGGCGAGTTTCCTTTCAGACTGTTCAGAATGGCAGTTCGCTCGTTTTCCGCGCCCAATTCGGCATAACCAATGTCTTTGAACCGAATTATGCTGCTACCCTCCTGCTTGACGATCATGTTGTTGAAATCGTCTTCTTTGGTCAGGCGACCCAATGTCCGAACCGTTAGTTCGTTGCGGTCGCCTTCGATACGACCCGATGGCAGATCCACATTTTCTTTCCGTAAAGCCTGTTCAATATCAGATGGAGTTAGTTGATAAGCCGCCAGTTTGGCCGGATCGATGCGAAGCCGCATGGCGTATTTTTTCTCTCCTGCAATACCCACCCGTTTTACGCCCGGAATGGTCTGCATACGTTCTTTAATGACCGTGGAGGCAATATTGCTGACTTCCAGAATACTGCGGGTTTTGCTTTCCACAGCCATAAAAATCACGATATCACCACTGTTGGCTTTTTCCACAATGGGCGGATCGACATCGCCGGGCAACAGCCGCCGGGCTTTGGTCACTTTGTCGCGAACGTCATTGGCAGCCGCTTCCAGATCGGCATCAAGGTTAAATTCAACCGTAATCACACTGGCGGCTTCACGCGAAACCGACGAGATGGTCCGAATGCCATTGGCCTCGCCAATCGATTCTTCCAGTGGTTTTGTAATCTGATAGGCGATTACATCGGGGCTGGCCCCAGGATACGTTGTTGTAACGGTAACGATAGGCGAGTCGGTGACGGGGTATTCCCGAATACCGAGGTAGGTAAGCCCAACGAAACCAAACAGAATAATCAATACTGAGAGTACTCCAGCCAGTACTGGCCGCTGAATACTAATTCCCGATAAACTCATGATTGGGTAAATTTTGATTCAATAATGATGAGAAGGCCTTGTTAATAAATGCCTAGTCAACAGTAGAAATAGTTACGGGAACACCCGTATCGAGCCGTAATAAATTGGTTGTCAGAACCGTATCGCCGATCGATAAACCATCCATGATCTGAACCATGCCTTTGGTGCGGCTACCGGTTTTCACGTCACGTCGTTCGGCGCTTCCGTTTTTGAGTCTGAACAGTGAATAGCCTTTTGCATTCGGGATGAGCGCTTCTGTCGGAATCAGGATACCATCCTGAGCAACGTGCAAAGCAAAGGCGATTTTAGCGGACGATCCCGGTACGAGTTTGCCATCCCGGTTCTCGCTGACGGCTTTTACCAGCAGACTGCGCGTATTTGACTCCATTTTGGGTTCGGTAGCGGTGACTTTGCCAGCAAACGAGCGATTACTATTCTCGGTCGTAAAGTGAATGGTTTGACCGGGCCGAACGTCGGAAGCGTATTTTTCGGGAATGGTAAAGTTGATTTCTACCCGACTGACATCGTCAAATGAACTGAGCACAGTAGAGGGCGTCACATAGGCGCCAACATCGACCCGTTTTAAACCCAGCCGACCGGCAAAGGGAGCGCGGATCTCGGTTTTCGCCAGATCCACATCAATCATGGCGATTTCGGCCTGTAGTACGTTCAGGTTGGTTAACACCTTATCATATTCCTGCTGATTGACCGCTTCGGTAGCCAGCAATTCGCGGAACCGTTTTTCGTCGAGCTTAGCCAGTTTTTCCTGGAGGGCGATCCTGCGTTTTTTTGCCAGTAGATCAGCATCGTCTAATTTGTATAGCAGCGTCCCCTGCCCTACGAAACTTCCTTCCCGAGCATACACCCGAACCAGTTTACGAGCCACTTCACTTACCAGATCGACTTCCTGATTAGCTGCGATGGTCCCTGTAGTCTGGAGTTCGTCTGTAATTGTTTCGCGCTTAATGACAAAAACATCGGTAGCCACTTTGTTTTCGGCGGGCGGTGTTGATGGAGCTTTCGTATTCGAAGGCTCTGGCTTATTGGAGAAAAGCTTCGGCGTGATAAAAAAAAGCGCAACCGTTAAGGCAATGATACCGACGATGAGCGATTTTGTTCGACTATTGATCGTTTTCATACTAATTGAGGTTGTATTGTTTTATTGTTCTACAATTATCGAACTTTAATTGTTTTATGGATATCGAACAAGTGTGCCTGCCGGATGGTTTCCTAAACGTGAAAAAAATCAAGTGAATTATTTTTAGTCGACTAATCGTTGTAGTAGCAATTACTGTAGCTACGTCTTTTCTGGTAGCTACCAACGAGCAGAAATTGGAAGGAGTAGACTTATGAAACAGTACCAGCATCCCACCGCCGACCAGATTACCTTGACTGGTGTGCTGCACGCTCTGAGTGATCCGGTGCGGCTAAACTTTATACAATGCTTAGCTAAACTTACGAGCGAGTCGCCCTGTGGGGCCATTCCGTCGCCCGTTGCCAAATCGACCATGTCGCATCACCTACGCGTGTTGCGCGAGGCCGGTATTGTTCATATCCGAACCGAAGGCACCCAGAGTTTAACCTCGTTGCGACTATACGAACTGGAAGCAAAATTTCCGGGTCTGCTGGATTCTGTCCTGAAAGCTGCCGACGAAACGAGCCCCCTTACAGAAACAGAAAAGTAGCTTAGCGATTCAGGAAACGGGATTGAGGCTGCGTCGCGCAAAGCCTCAACGACCCGGTGTCCTAACTTTTACATTTCATTGACATTCTTTTACAGGTGCCTGTCAGGTGATGCTTCAGGGTCCAATACATTTGCCCAAATGGACATGGTGCACCGATGAACAACTTTGGCAGAACGTTAGCTTATATCTTTGGGTTTATTCTCAGCTCTAGTTACTACCCGGCTTTGGGCCAGGAAAAAGAAACCTGGATTACGAAACCGCAGGCTCAATGGCCCCTCATTTCGATGATCAATGAGGTTTGGTTCCAAAATGGGGAACGCTATGTACATCCTTCCTTTGACTATGTTGCTACCGGCTTTCTGATCCAGACCGGTACAGATACACTAGCCGTTACCGCCAAGCATGCGTTATGGGCTGCCAAAACAAAAGCGATGAAATCGGTGGATTTTGGCGGTGCGCTTCAAAAATGGCTCATGCATCCTAAAAATAACCTGGCCGATTCGGTATTGATCGATTATTTACTGAATGCCGATTCCACAGAAATACTCTCAGGCAGGCAATCGACCATTACCCAGCGCGACTGGCTTGTTTTCAAAACAAAATACCATTCACCTGCCATTCAGCCTTTAAAGCCCAGATATACACTGGCAAAGCCGGGAGAAAAGGTATATATTTTTGCCTGCCCTTATCAGGAAAAAAACTGTGTGATCTATAGCGGACACGTACTGGAATCGAAAGGAAACCGGCTGATTATCACGAGTGATACGTCACAAAAGGTTTCCGGGTCCAGTGGCTCGCCCATTGTCGATGAAAACGGGTATTTACTTGGGATTCTAGGCGGTAGTTCGGTTAATAATAAAACAGGAGAACCGGCCCTGTATGGTACAACCACTCATTATCTGCAAAAAGTACTTCGTCAAACCCGGCCTCTGAACGTACCCTTAATCTCGATTGGAGAGACCTTGCTACCCATCATTGACAAGCAGGGTATTGATCAGGCCGTAAGGTATTATCGAACCTTGTATAAGCAGGATCAAAGTCACTTCATCTACACCTTCGATTCTCAGGAACTCAATTCGTTAGCCGATAGGCTCGTGCGGGAGAAAAAGCTGAATGAAGCCGTCCAGATTTACCTTCTTAGCCTGTCTGAGTTCTCCTGGAGCTCGGGCACCTACTATTCGCTGGGAAACACGTATGCACTAATGGGAAAAACCCAACTCGCCAGACAAGCTTACACGCGATCGATCCAACTCTCTCCCGACAATAAGGAGGCTAAGCAAGCACTTGACAAGCTTTCCAACCAGTAAGTATCTTTCACGCCGTCTGGCCTTCTTTCTACTTATTTATCGAATGTAACTAGTGCCATCAATGGTTGTTTTTCTAATCCGTTTCACCCGTTACTCCATGCAGTTCAGGTAGTTCTTTATGCAGTTCAGGCAGTAGCTTCTGGCTCAACCGGTGCCCGTCGTTGTACGTTTGCATCGTTCCTCAGGAAAACCAGAAACAACAAATACTGTCATGAAAACATTTACTCGATTAGCCGTTCTGGCGCTTGCCCTGGTCTGTTCAACAGACTTGGTTCTGGCCCAGCAATCGGTTCGGCGACCAGCACCGAAAACCGTTTCCGCAGCGAAAAAACCCGTCGCAAGGCCAGCTACAAGTCAGGTCCGTAAGCCGGTAACGGCCACAACCGCTCCCAAAACGCAGATACAGGCACCTGCTCCGGCAGCCAGTCCGGCACCCGCAGAAACTCGCCAGGCGCCCGCTACACAAACAGTAGCACGTCCGCAACCAGGGGCTCGTCCTACAGCAGCCCGTACGTATAGCACAAGATCTTCGCACCGAAGTCACGCGGTGTATCTCAATGCAGGAATTGGATTAGCCACTTATTATGGTGGGGGGCTGCCACTAGGCGTCTCGGTGGAAGTAGAAGCAAAAAACAACTTTTCTATTGGTGGCTCAATCGACTACTACCACTACAATTACGGCTATTATTCAAGCGGTTATAATTTCGTCTACGTCGGAGCCCGTGCTTCCTATCACCTGGGCGAAGCATTGAATGTTCAGAACAATAGCTTCGATCCTTACGTAGGTGCATCGCTGGGTTTCCGGTATGCAGGGGGTGGTGCTTATAGTTATAGCTATTACGACTATGGTAGCAGCTACAACAGTGGGGTATTCATCGGATTACATCTGGGAGCCCGGTTTATGTTTGCTCCGAAAGTCGGTGCATTTGCCGAAGTAGGGTATGGCGTATCGGCCGTTAAATTGGGGCTGACGGCTAAATTTTAAGTAAATCCAGCCAATCAGAAGGTACGCATCTCGTCATCCTTGCTTGACAATGACGCTAGCTTAAGCCTGGATCGGCCTGGTGCGTACCTACTGAAAACAACACTAATGATCAACTACAACCATGAAAACAACCAGACACATTCGCACCGTTCTTCGCACTGAGCGGGCACGGTTACTGGGAATGGAAACTATAGTTTCCCGCCCTGTTCGTCGGACGGCTACTTTCACAACGGGCCGGTAATCGTACCGCCCCGCCAGTCCATAAACTGATTTATGACTAGTACTTTCAGCTCAAGGTGTAGCCCTTATCATACAATTTGATAAGGGCTTTTTTTGTGGTTAGCGGTTCATAAAAGCGGCTCTCAACCTCCGCTTAGTAAATAAATCACCCAACTCTACTTATAATCTATTTTACCACAATTGGGCACATACTGAAATTGCAAGCTTAGCGTTTTCCGGGAAACATCCTATTTCATGAAAACAACCTTACTCCTGTTATTGGTTAGTCTATCTATTGCCAGTCGGGCACAGCCTATTTCGCAACAGGTACATACGAAGCCAGGTGTAAATCCCTTCACCCGAAAAAGCTGGCAAATCGGTATTCAGGGAGGTTATTCCAAAGCAGAATTCATATCCAGAAATAGTACAATACAGCTTTATGGTGGCTATTTTGTAGCAAATAAGCTTTCAATGGGTTTATCGGGCACGTGGGTTGCTGAATGGACACGCAATGTTTTGCATGAAAACACACTCACAATAGGTCCTGCAATACGGTATCAACTGACTCAAACACGCATTTCGCCATTCCTGGCGGCTTCTTATCAAATTGGCGCACGTACGCTTACCATTGCTAACGTTACCGTTAATCCAGCAGCCGTTGTTACCGTCATAACAACGCCAACAGGATCATACACTACGATTAGCGGCTCAAATTTTACGTATAGTTCCAGCAATAAGCCTACTGCCATCCATTCACGATCACTTACAGCAGGGATAAGCGTTGGCGTAGTCTCATCAATGCGTGTAGATGTTGCGCTTAACTGGCAGGGTAATGCATTTCCGGCTTATCCAGAAGTAAAACGTGAGCTTTTCCAACTCCAGTTTGGCCTTAATTATCAGCCGGGTGCTACGTACCGCTATTCTCTTCGGAGAAAACCAATCCATTAGCTACAAATTCAGGAGTCGCTTCAGCTTGTCGTAAAAGCCGGTATTTCGAAACGTAAACTGTTTGTGGAGAATGTAATTACTGATAAAACTCAGGCCCATTCCTGATGTATGCGCTACTAATTTATTGACATTCACTTCTTTCACCGACGAAGGAATTTTAACAATAATTGACTGGAATGTTTCGACTGAAAACGTGTAAAGCAGCGAAGAGCCGTAAACTGTGATGATGCAGGATAGTACTGAAACAAGCGTGAACTTGGCAATTTCCCGTCGGGTTTTGGCCGAGTTTTTTGCGTTAAAAGCAAAGAGTTTAGTCAGGTAGAATCCAATAAAAAAAGCAGCTACATAACCAGCGAGCAGCGCCTGCTCATACGTTACCTGAAACCATTCCTGAAGTAAAGTACCAACTACCAGTTGCAGTGAAGCGCCAATAGCAGCGACAATAAAATAAGCAATGAGATCTCTTCTGTTGAATAGTTGGCTATTCATAAATGCGTTAAAATGAAACGGCAAAGATAGAGAAAAGCACAGTTAGCTTATTGCCGTTCAGGAAACCACATCCAGATTCAGCCATTATTGTAGTATTCGGTTGCACCAGAATTTTAAAGTTCAGGCATTAATCCGATACGCAATTCTGCCCTTAAAGAAAAAGGAGAACTAAGCTCTATTGTACCCTCGTCAACCATTCAGGCATAGGCGCTCATAACCAGTCACATACAAAGAGTGATCCATTACCTAACCGTTTTTTCAAGACTGGATGCTTGTCCAGATTATAACGTTTCCAGTTCATTCGGCGGTTATTCCTATTGAGCCCCTGCTTTTGTCAGTTGATACAGGATACCCTTCTTCTCCCCTCATCCAGCCGCCATTTTTGTGTCATCAAACCGACAAGGTTCGGTTAACCTCCTTCTTTTTTCACCAAAAACAGCATTGATCCTAATGAACTCTCTTTTCTCTTTCCGGCGCTCAGCACTGCTTGTGCTACTGGTTGCCGCTTCGCTTTCTGCCTGTAAAAAGGAAAATACAGATGCTGCCCCTGATCTGGCTAGCCGTGTAGCCGGTTCATATAATTTCTCGGAACTGGTCACTGGCGGAAAAGCCTACCCTGCCAGCGAAACCAACCTGAAGGGTTCTATGAACATAACCCGCCAGACAGCGACTACCGTCTCCATTGATGTAGCCATCAAACTCAAATCGACGAATGAGTTCTTCATTGAAGATTCGGCCGATAATGTTACAGTCGTTGAGGCAGGTAGTGGCAAGGTGGAGTACCGTCTGAATGGCAATGTGATCGCAACGAGCAACGGCAACAAGTTAAGCATCAGTGGCGAAGACGATAATGGCGTTGAACTAACCGTCTCCGCAACCAAGTAAACAAACCCCCTCTTTTTTAACTACCGCAACAGCGGATTAAAACCATGAACACTATCAAAAAATTTACCTTGCTGGCATTAGCCACCCTTACTCTGTCAGGCTCACTCACCAGTTGCGCCACCGTTTTCGGCGGACGTGTCACCGAAGCTCAGAAACGCAAACCGATGCCCGGTGAACCCCAGCGGCAAGTTCGCACCGGAGCCCTGATTGCCGACATTCTATTGTTCTGGCCGGGCACTATTGTTGATTTTGCAACCGGTGCCATTTATAAACCACAACGTGGAGCAACGGCGCAAAAAACACCAGCGGCCCAATCCAGTGCTACTCAGAAACAAACAAATTAAATGTTAGCCTGTCACCAGGTTTATAAGACAAATCCCCGGCGAGTAATTGCCGGGGATTTGTCTTAATGTATACCACACGGACAATCGTGGGTCAATAGGCTGCATACGTATTTGAGTATTTACCTATATAATTATATTGCGAATTGAAACCCGTGATTAGCGGAATGCAACCCACTACCTTGTTTCTGCGCCTTTAATCATGGTGAGTGAATATTGAAAGCACAAATTGCGGAAACTTCTTAACCCTGATTTTGCTCAATTCATTGCCCGGTTCATACAGTTGATGTATGTGTCAGATGCGGTGCACGTTTGGCATTATTATCTTTATTTTCGTTTAGAAGCCTATTGTGGAAATCTGATTTTCGCCAAACCACCCTGATCAATAAGCGACGTAAAAATTGTCTATGAATAAGTCAGTTCGTTTTTCGCCCCTGGGACCGTTCTGTTCCCATAGCAGGTGGACCTACGTCCTGGCTGTACCTTGTTTTGCTATTCTGTTCGGCCATCTGTTTGTCGGCGATAGCTATTGGCATGATGGATGGGTATTTGCGGAAGCGACGGTTCTTAACGGGTTTATCCTTTCTGGTACTTTTTTTACGCAGAGTCAGGTATCCAAAAAAATCACTCAATGTTGCCCCCGTTTCGAGCAGACGACGCGCCGTATCCTGACAGCTCTTTTGGCTCAAACGACCCTGTCAGCATTCTTCCTGACAATTACGGCTACAATCTATAGTCAATTGCGGTTAGCTGGTTCTACGTTTACCTACGAAGCGCTAATCCAGGCTTACGTAGTTACGCTGGTTTTTACGGTACTGGCAGTTGGTATGGATGAAACAGTTTACTCACTGAACCAGTGGCAACAAAATCAGATCAATAAGGAAAAACTAAAAGAAGAAAACCTGAAGGGACAATTACAGGGACTCAAAAATCAGGTCAACCCGCATTTTTTGTTCAACAGTCTCAATTCACTTTCGTCGCTGATTGCCGACGAGCCGCAACGAGCTGAGCAATTCGTTGACCAGATGGCCCGCGTGTATCGGTATATGTTACAAACCAACCGAAGCTCCGAGCTACTCCTGACTACTAATCAGGCCAACGACGATGAGTTGACAACGCTTGATGCAGAGCTGGCTTTTATCGACTCGTACTATCATCTGCTCAAAACCCGGCACGGAGACGGCCTGCACCTTCATGTCCGCGTATCCGGTCACTATCGTCAGCATCGACTCCCCCCCCTTACGTTGCAATTGCTTGTCGAAAATGCGGTTAAACACAACATTATTCTGGCGAGCCGACCTTTGTCTATCGAGATAGACATCACAAAACAGGGTCACCTGTGCGTACGCAATAATCTTCAGCAAAAAGCAACCCGACCCGGATGTACTAAAATCGACGAACCGGAATCAACCCAGGCTGGACTGGCCAATATTCGGGCAAAATACCAACTGCTGGCCCAAGCGGAACCCAATATTGAAACAGGCCCGGACTTTTTCACAGTTACCATACCTCTTTTAGCAAAAGCCTCTACTACCACATGAATGCATTGATCGTTGAAGACGAAGAATTAGCCGTACGCAAACTCCAGAAACTATTGCATGAGGTAGAACCTACCTTAACTATTGAGGGCGTAACAGCCAGTATTGAAGATACGGTAGACTGGCTTGAAAACCGACGGGCAGCCGGACAACCTGAACCCGATCTTATTTTTCTGGATATTGAACTGGCTGATGGACAAAGTTTCGAGATTTTTGAGCGGACGTCGGTAAAAAGTACGGTGATTTTCACAACCTCCTACGACGAATATGCCTTGCAGGCGTTTAAGGTCAATAGCATCGATTATCTGCTTAAACCCGTTCAACGCGACGACCTGCAACGGAGCCTCCAAAAATATGAATCCCTGCGCGGCAAGCCAGTCAATGACCCCGTTCATAACATCGAGAAACTACTGCAACAAATTCAGCGGCAGGCCCCACGCGACTACCGCCAGCGGTTTCTGGTCCGGCAGGGGCAGCGCCTGCTATCTGTTGAAGTGGGCGAGATTGCTTATTTCTTCACCGAAGACCGCTACAGTTTTTTCACGACCCATTCCGGCCAGAAGTTTCTGGTTGATTATACACTGGATGAACTGGCCGACAACCTCGACCCGAATCGATTTTTTCGGATTAACCGGGGTGTTCTGGTTACGCACCAGGCCGTTGATCAGATGCAGCCTTATTTCGGAAATCGGCTCGCTTTAAATCTGCGGCCTGTTTTTGATAAAGAAGCGCTGGTAAGTCGCGAAAAAGTCAGTGATTTCAAGACCTGGATGGGCAAATAATACCCTCCGGATCTCATCACAGCGAATCTTTTTTAGCTTTACCAATCGGCACTCCTACCCCAAATGCCCTGGGATCGCTTGGCGGAACGGTTTTACCTTTCCGCTTTTTGCCGTTATTCGGAGGAGCTACGACGGCATT
The DNA here is from genome assembly GCF_010233585.1 of Spirosoma endbachense. Taxonomy (NCBI): domain Bacteria; kingdom Pseudomonadati; phylum Bacteroidota; class Cytophagia; order Cytophagales; family Cytophagaceae; genus Spirosoma; species Spirosoma endbachense. The sequence goes on along the minus strand of NZ_CP045997.1, from coordinate 5,024,203 downwards.
TGGATCTGGTGTCGATTGAAGCATCGTTCCGGGTCCCGATAATGGTGTATCAACCCCTGGTATGGGAACTCGCGTTGTTGTCGAGGGTTCGCGGGGTGTTTTGGTTGAGTCGATCTGGCCAAAACAAATTGAGCCACACAAACTAATTGACAGGAAGAATAAGACCGAACGCATACGAAAAGTTAGTTAGTTGAGTAAATCGTTTTAAACTAACCTTCTCTTGGTTAGCTCTCTTGTCAACTAACAGATGTAGGTAACAGTTTAAGCAGGTTGTAGTCAGAAAGTAAACTTTACCGAATCGCTTCTTTTGAAATGGCTATCCAAGCGTTTCAGCTTACTCCTATGCCTACCTACAAACGATTCAAGCGAACAAACTTCCTGCTGATCATTGGTCTACTGACCAACCTGAGCATTGGGGCCTATGCCCAACAGAAATCAACGGGCATATTTGACGGGCAGAATACGATTGGTACGGCCACTCAACCCATTGCCGCCCGCTACGCTTCTGCCAGTCAGGAGTACGAACTAAGTAGCGTCGGAACGGTTCAGGATGGGGCCAACTTTCTGTGGAAACGAATCAAAGGCGATTTCATCGTTTATACACGCGGACGTTTACAGAGCAAAGAACCCGGCCATAAAATCGGCTGGATGGCAAGAGCTACCCTTGAGCCTGGTTCACGGCAGGTAAGTGCGGCCGTTTTTAGCAATGAGCCTGCTTCGCTGGAATTTCGTCGATCAGGCGATGGCTCTATAGACCAGACCCAGACTACGGTCAACAACGCCGACATCATCCAGCTTGAGCGACGCGGCAATACCTACACAATTCGAGCGGCCCTGTTCGGAGAACCGTTTCAGGTTCGGGAAATCACAGAAATCAACCTGGGCGATGAAGTCTACGTCGGCTTATTTGTCAGTACTTCTCATAAAAATACTCCGGCAAAAGGTGTATTTCAGGATGTGCGCATTACGGTACCAGTTAAGGCAGACGCAAAGCCGGGACGAATGGATTTAGGCAGCCGGATCGAATTGCTGGACATTGCTACGGGCAAGCGTGAGGTCATCCATACGGCCCCCAACTCCATCCAGGCTCCCAACTGGACAACCGATGGTAAAACCCTGATCTACAACGGGCAGGGAATGATTTACACCTTCGACCTAACCAGTCGGCAGCAGAAAGTGCTCAATACAGACAACATTAAGAACAACAACAACGACCATGTTCTGTCTTTTGATGGGAAACTCCTGGGGCTAAGCAGTGGTGTCAGTGAACTGGGCGGATCGATCATCTACACCGTTCCTGTAACGGGGGGAACGCCCAGGCAGATTACGCCTAAAGGCCCTTCGTATTTACACGGATGGTCGCCCGATGGCAGGAGTCTGGTATTCTGCGGTTCGCGAAACAATGAATATGATGTCTATAAAGTATCGGTCGATGGTGGCCCCGAGGTTCGGCTAACCGATGCCAAGGGGCTCGACGATGGGCCGGAATTTACGCCCGATGGCAAGTATATTTATTTCAATTCGAACCGTACCGGCACCATGCAAATCTGGCGTATGAAACCTGATGGTAGTCAACAGGAAGCGGTTACGGATGGTGAATTTCACGACTGGTTCCCTCATATTTCACCAGACGGCAACTGGATCGTTTTCCTGTCGTTTTTGAAAGACGAAGTGGCTGCCGGCGATCACCCGGCCTATAAGCACGTGTACCTGCGTATGATGCCGATCAAAGGAGGCAAACCTACCGTTATTGCCTACCTCTATGGCGGCCAGGGTTCCATTAACACGCCTTCGTGGTCGCCCGATAGCAAACGAATTGCCTTTGTCAGCAATACCGATGTGAGTACATTAAGCCCGATTGAAATAACGGGTAACTAATCAATTAACCGCCACCAGGGTATAGTAAGCCAGCCGGCGAATTATATATCCGAAGGCAGATCCCATTAACCTTAATTAACATAATGAAAACAAGACGTGAGTTTCTTAAAGCATCGGGCTATCTGGCAGCCGGTGCCGTTTTAGCACCAAACCTGGCAAAAGCGGCTAAGGTGAGCAATGTGGGTATTCAATTATATACCGTCCGCAAAGAAATGCTGGCCGATGCGGCAGGAACGTTGAAACAGTTAGCCAAAATTGGCTATAAGCAACTGGAATCAGCCCGCAGCGATAAAGGCAACTTTTACGGTTTGAAACCTAAAGAAATCAAGAAGATAGCCAGCGATCTGGGCATGACCGTACGCAGCGGACACGTTCACATCGATAAAGACTGGCAACGCTCGATCGATATGGCGGCTGAAGCGGGTCAAAGTTATCTGGTCTGCTCGTCGTTACCGTCGGAGGGGCAAACGGTGGCCAACTACCAGCGGTGCGCCGATACGTTTTCGAAAGCCGCCGAGGCCTGCAAAAAAGCAAACCTGGTATTCGGTTACCACAATCATGAGTATGAATTCGAGAAAGTAAATGGCAAGGTTCTGTACGATATTCTGCTGGAACGCACCGACCCAAAGCTGGTAAAAATGGAAATGGATCTGGGCTGGGTTATTGTAACGGGCAATGATCCACTGGCTTATTTCAAAAAATTCCCAGGGCGTTTTCCGCTATGGCATCTCAAGGACATGGATAAGGTCAAAAAGGAAAGCACTGAATTCGGTAAAGGGCAGATCAATATCAAGACCATGCTGCAGAATATCGACAAATCGGGCATGAAGTTCTTCTTTGTTGAACAGGAAGAATACCCCAAAACAGCCATGGAGAGTGCCAAATATGATTACGATTATCTGGCAAAACTCACCTATTAACGCTTCTCTATTGAACAAACCCCAATAGTCTACAGTGATCGCAATGCTAAAATCAGTTTATCTGGCACTCATGTTCGTGCTTGAAATAGTGATGCTTATCATACTGGGCTATTGGGGTTTTCATAATACGAACAACCGGTTTGCAGGCTATGCACTGGCCATTGGCCTGCCCTTGCTGGCGGCCGTTTTGTGGGGCCGATTTGCAGCCCCCAAATCTGCACACCGCTTAGCGCTTCCCTATCGAATCGTGTTCAGCCTGACGCTATTTGGCATTGCCGCGTTGTTGCTATTTAAAACAGGGCACATTACCCTCGCCATCGTTTTTGGGCTAACCGCCTTAGCTGGACAGTTAACGGCCCTATTTTTTGAACGATAAGGTTATACTCCACTTCAGGCCTTCAGGAACAAAGATTCCAGCTATTTCTCAACTATGCTTATTTTATAAAGCTATAGTGAAATAGTGCACTTTGATAAAACATATTTTCTAAAAGAATATACTAATCAGAAACATTATACTTACAGAAATGTAAATTAATTGAAGCCTATTTGGTTAATATGTTTACGCATCTACCATTTAATATATTTTTCGTGTCTTAATTAACGCTATCCAGTCTAACAATTAATAACGCCCTGCATCATTATTTAGAATAAATAAATACAACCTGAACTGCGCCCATAGAGTATTATGCATACTTCATTAACTGACGAGAATATAATTCGCTTATACTTACCCAATCAGCCAAATCAGTGTTTCGAAACACTCTATACGCGATACGTTAATAAAGTATATCGGCGCTGCTTATCGCTCACTCAGGATTCTGCAAAAGCCGAAGATTTTACCCACGACATCTTTCTGAAGGTATTTGATAAATTAGATAATTTTCAGGAACGAGCCCGTTTCTCAACCTGGCTCTATTCAATCGCCTATAATTACTGCCTCGATCAAATTCGCATTTCCAAACGAATAAATACAGTCGCCATTGACGACAACGATGATCTTGATATGCCTGACATTCAGGAGTCTGCACTCCGCGAAGAAACACTCCATATGGTGAAGCGGGCTATGGATACATTATCCAAAGACGAGACAGAACTCCTCCGACTTAAGTATGAGGATGGCATGAGCATTGATGAAATTGCTGATTTATATGACCTTAAGGCTAGTGCGGTTAAGATGCGACTTAAACGTACTCGCGACAAGATCCATAGGCTCTATGAGCAGCAATACAACAGCTAATTTATTGCTGAAAAAAATTTTAGCAAATTTCAGGTGACCGAACCAGGAGGTCTAATTCTAAATACCAAAACCTCTACTAGCCAAAAGTTACTCTAAGCCCAATCTTAATGATTGGGCTTTTTGTTTTTTGCCCGACTCCATACAACTAGAGGCTCTCGCGACTAAGTAATTTTCCTTATCAATATTAATAGAAATTATACGATTACATTTTTCATTAAAAATATCAATATATATCTCTATAACTAAGTACATAAAATACACATGATTATTCATTTAAGAAACAAAAACATACCAATAGAAAGTATTTATTGAACATATTAGATAAAATAAATCTAAAGTGAAGCGAATTACGTACGCAACCAAATCGACAAACGGCCATTAACTAACCCAAGGTAGCCTATGACTAAGTTGTTATCGGATGAGGAGATGATTCGCGTTTATTTACCTTCACAACCAACTCACTGTTTTGAGACACTTTATAATCGCTACGTCAACAAAGTATACCGTCGCTGTCTATCACTAACCCAGGACTCAGTCAAAGCCGAAGATTTTACTCACGATATCTTTCTGAAGGTATTTGACAAATTAAGTGCATTTCAGGAACGCGCTCGTTTCTCAACCTGGCTCTATTCAATCGCCTATAATTATTGCCTCGATCAGCTTCGGCTGGCCAAACGAATCAATACCATTACGCTTGGTGAAAGTTCAGAATATGACCTGCCAGAGACCGACGAAACCTCTCTGCGCGATGAAGCTATCCAATTAGTGCAGCAGGCGGTAGAACGACTGTCGCCGGAAGAAACGACCCTATTACGGCTCAAGTATGAAGACGGCATGAGCATTGATGAACTGGCCACTCTCTATAATATTAAAGCCAGCACCGTTAAAATGCGGCTCAAACGTAGCCGCGATCGAATTTATCGTTTATACGAAAAACAACATAGCAGCTAATTAACCTACCCTTATTAGCTTATTATTCAATCAATTATACCCTTTACGATCCGATAATCAATCAACTTTATGATGACTATCGGATCGTATTTTTGTCTTCCTGGGTTGAAAACCGTGTATGCGTGCAATAACGCTACAGTATAATTCTGCTTTTGGCGGACTCCGGCTGCGTACCCACTTTAATTTACGTCTTTACCCTGCCCAAGCTGCAGCAATAAACGTTCAACGTTGGCTTTATTAGCGGCATCTGGTGCCAGTGCGAGGGCTTTTTTACCCCAATCTGTAGCCTGTTTATAATCACCAGCCGCCGAGTAGCCGCGCATCAATCCCATGTTCGTCATGAACACGTTCGGATACTTTTTAGCCAGTCCCTGAAACAGTTCCAGGGCTTCTTTGGCCTTTTTCTGGCCGATCAGTTGCCGCCCATATTGATACGACTCCTGCATGCTGGCCAGCGGTAGCGCTTCTTTCATCAATACATCGGCCTCCGCACCTCGATTCAGCATAGTCAGCAAACGAGCTTTTGTACGAAGTGTATTGAAATTCTTTTCGCCCACAAACTGACCACCAATGGAATAGTCGGCCCAGCGCAGCCCTTCGTCAAGGTTGATGTTATGATCAGCGCAGTATGCAGCCGCCTGTTGGTATGCCTCCGCCCGAAATCCTTTTTCGCTTCGCAACTCATTACGCAGCGACGCAAGCTGGGTCTGAACCAGACTGACGGATACTTTAAACGGAATGGCCCATTTCTCCCATAATAACGACACCACTGCCGAACTATCGGTTTCGTCGCCGAATTCAAACTTAAGACGTTCTACTACTGGTTGATTTTTGACTGGCTTGACCGCCACACGCAGTACATCTTCTTTGGGATCGTAAAAGTAGCTACCCCATGAACTGGCATTTTTTGAAAAAATAACCGTTACGTCGTTTTCCTGAACAGCCATCATCAGTCCATACGTCCCGGCGGCTAATGGCTTGCCCCCAATGGCAACATCCGTACTGAACGAAATGGTCGTGTTTTCATTGGCACCAGCCCGCCAGGGTGCTTCTTTGCTGGTACCGAAAGCCAAATCCTTAAAGCCGTAATGCACCAGCTGACCCCAGATTTTGTCTTCGCGGCCTTTCACCGCTGGGCGGTTGTAATTAATGGTAACGTCCGTAATACCAATGCGTTCAGAGACTAACGCTTTTTTGTTACCACCATCGGGTGGAAACGTAAGCTGCGCCATAGTCGACAATGACCAAAGACACAGTGAGCTTATTAGTAGACTAGTTTTTTTCATGGTACTGATACTTAATTAGATAGGAGGTGGTAAACTTCATAAGCCTTTCGCTCAGAGCCGTGCCACGGTTACTAATGCTGTTCCTGATAACCGTGGCACGGCTCTGAGCGAAAGGCCTACTTAATAATCGACTAAGAGTAAAAATACTTATCGCCCAACCGGACAGGCAAAGTGAACCGTATGGACGGGCTTCTGTGTTGATAAAAGGTATAAGACTATTTCTCCTGACCGGGTTAGACTTTCGGCTTTCGTGCCCCAGTCTATTTCCATATCTTTGCACTCATTTTTTAACCGCATGGGCCTACCTGCATTTCTATTCGGGACGACTCGTGCAATACGATTATTCCAGGCGTGAAGTATCAGCAATATGAGTCCCTTGATTACGCGAAGATCGCGGCCGAGGTTTTAACGTATTGGAACCAGAATCAGGTTTTCGAGCAATCCATCGCTATTCGCGAAGGGAAGCCAACGTTTACGTTCTACGAAGGCCCGCCGTCGGCCAACGGAACGCCGGGTATTCACCACGTAATGGCCCGAACGATTAAGGATATTTTTTGTCGGTATAAAACCCTACAGGGCTTTCAGGTCGAGCGTAAGGGCGGATGGGATACCCACGGCCTGCCTATTGAGTTACAGGTCGAAAAAGAA